>JBKHJU010000204.1:0-4855 GCA_046537985.1 Longimicrobiales bacterium | reverse complement strand
GGGGACGACGTAGATGGTCTCGGGCTCGTGGGGATGGACCACGATCGGAAATCCGAAGTCCGAGGGAAGGTTTCCGCTCACCTCGGTCCACACGTCGCCGGCGTCGTCGCTGCGCATGACGTCCCAGTGCTTTTGCATGAAGAGCCGGTCCGGCCGGGAGGGATGAAAGTCGATCCGGTGCACGCAGTGTCCCACCTCGGCTTCGGGCTCGGGAAGGAAGTCCGAGCGGAGCCCGTTGGTGATGATCTTCCAACTCTCCCCGCCGTCTTCGGTGCGGAAGACGCCGGCGGCGGAGACGGCGATGTACATCCGCTTCGGGTTCGTCGGGTCGATGAGGATGGTGTGGAGGCACATCCCACCGGCTCCCGGCGACCAGGCGTTCCCCTTCGCCCCATTCCGCAGCCCGGAAAGCTCACTCCACGTCCGGCCGCCGTCGGTGGAGCGGAAGAGGGCGGCGTCCTCGACGCCGGCGTACACGGTGTCCGGATCGTCCAGGGAGGGCTCGAGATGCCAGACCCGCTTGAATTCCCAGGGGTGGGGCGTGCCGTCGTACCACTGGTGGGTTCCCACCTCCCCCTCGTAGGCGAACTCGTTGCCCGTCGTCTCCCAGCTCTTTCCGCCGTCGTCGGAGCGCTGGACCACCTGGCCGTGCCAATCGGTCCACTGGGCGGCCCAGATGCGGTCGGGCTCCGCCGGGGAGCCCTTCATGTGCATGATCTCCCATCCCCCGAAGTGGGGGCCCTCCATCTCCCAATCCTCCCGCGCCTCGTCCGACGTCAGGATGAAGGCGCCCTTCTTCGTGCCGACCAGCAACCGGATTCCCGCCATCTTCGCCTCCTGCTCTGATAGTCGTCGCCGGACCTCGAGCCGCGAACTCCGTGTTCCGAACTCGACGCTCCGAATTCCGTGTTCCGAAACGGACCGGGGTCATCAAGCTAGCCGTCGTTTCTCCGGGCGCCAGGAGCAAGCCTATCGACGCGGTACCGGGATTGGAAAGCCGACGGGACCGGAAATCGCCGTCGGGGCGGGCTCTCGGCATTGATCCACTCCTGCCGACCCTCCATGTTCAGGGCCCCGTGACGGGTGGTGGCCGCCCGGGATCGCTCGGCCGATGATCGTTCGAAGGAGAGAGGGCAGCTTGGCGACGCAGGAATTCAAGAGGGTCATGGCGGCGAACCGGGGCGAGATCGCCATCCGGGTCTTCCGGGCGTGCACCGAGCTCGGCAAGCGGACGGTGGCCATCTACAGCGAAGAGGACTCCCTGGCGCTGCACCGGTACAAGGCCGACGAGGCCTACCTGCTCTCTCCCAGGAAGGGCCCCGTCGAGGCCTATCTGGACGTCGACACCATCGTGGCCCTGGCCGCGGACCGGGGGGTGGACGCCATCCACCCGGGATACGGGTTCCTGGCCGAGAACGCCGACTTCGCCCGCCGCTGCCGGGAGGAGGGGATCACGTTCATCGGCCCCACCCCCGAGCAGCTCGACCTGTTCGGCGACAAGCTCCGGGCCCGGGAGCTGGCGGAGTCGGCTGGACTTCCCGTGATTCCCGGCACCGAGGAGCCGGTTCCCGACGAGGAAGCGGCCCTGGCCTTCGCCGAGGACGCCGGATACCCGGTCATGGTGAAGGCCGCTGCCGGCGGAGGCGGCCGGGGGATGCGGATCGCCAGGGATCCGGACGAGCTGAACCAGGTCTTCTCCGTGGCGCGGCGCGAGGCCACCGCCGCCTTCGGGCGGGGAGACGTCTACATCGAGAAGCTGATCCGCAACCCCCGCCACATCGAGGTCCAGATCCTGGCCGATCGGCACGGCCGGGTGGAGCACCTGTGGGAGCGGGACTGCTCCATCCAGCGCCGCCACCAGAAGATCGTCGAGATGGCTCCGGCCCGGGGGCTCGAGTCTGATCTCCGCGAGGAGATCTGCGAGTCGGCCCGGGCTCTGATGAAGCACACCGGCTACCAGGGCGCGGGAACCGTGGAATTCCTGGTGCAGCCCGACGGCACCTTCTACTTCATCGAGGTGAACCCGCGGATCCAGGTGGAGCACACGGTCACCGAGCTGATCCTTGGAATCGACGTGGTCCAGGCCCAGATCCGGGTGGCCGAAGGGTTTTCCCTGGCCGATGCCGGGGTGCCGGAAGTGATCCCCGAACCGAGGGGGCACGCCATCCAGTGCCGGGTCACGACCGAGGATCCGGAAAACGGGTTCCTGCCCGACGCCGGCCGCCTCACCCACTACCGCTCTCCCGGAGGCTTCGGAGTTCGCCTGGACGGCGCCACGGCGTTCACGGGGGCGTACGTGAGCCCCCATTACGACTCCCTCCTGGTCAAGGTGTGCACCCACGCCACCCGCTTCGAGGACGCGGCCCGGAAGATGCGCCGGGCCCTCCTGGAGTTCCGGATCCGGGGGCTCAAGACCAACATCCTCTTCCTGGAGAACGTGGTCACCCACGCCCGCTTCCTGGAGGGGCCGGTGGACACGGGCTTCGTGGAGAGCCACCCCGAGCTCCTGGACTTCCCGCCACGCCGGGACCGGGGCACCCGCCTCCTCCGCTACATCGGCCACATCGTGGTCAACGGCCAGCAGGACGGTCCCCGGACCCGTACGAAGCCGGAGCTGCCCGAGGTGCCCCTGCCGCTGCCGGACCCGAAGTGGTCCCCCCCGAAGGACACCTACAAGGCGACGCTGGACCGGGACGGGCCGGAAGCCCTGGCCGAGCGTCTGAAGGACGAGGACCGGGTGCTCTTCACCGACACCACCTTCCGGGACGCCCACCAGTCCCTCCTGGCCACCCGCATGCGGAGCTACGATCTGCTGCGCATCGCCCGGGACACGGGACGCCTGGCGTCGGGCCTCTTCTCCATGGAGGTCTGGGGCGGTGCCACCTTCGACACGTCGTACCGCTTCCTCAAGGAGGACCCGTGGGAGCGGCTTGCCCGGATCCGCGAGAAGATCCCCCACATCCTCCTCCAGATGCTCCTCAGGGGTCAGAGCCTGGTGGGATACTCCGCCTACCCCGACAACGTGGTACGCCGCTTCGTGGAGCAGGCGGCCGAGACCGGGATCGACGTCTTCCGCATCTTCGACTCCCTGAACTGGGTGCCGAACATGCAGGTGGCCGTCGACGCCGTTCGGGAGTCCGGGAAGGTCGCCGAGGTCACCCTCTGCTACACCGGTGACCTCCTGGCCCCGAACCGGGAGAAGTACGACCTGGACTACTACGTCGACCTGGCCCGGGAGATCGCGGATGCCGGCGCCCACGTGCTGGCCATCAAGGACATGGCGGGCCAGCTCAAGCCCGGGGCGGCCCGGCGCCTCGTGGCGGCCCTGAAGGACGCCGTCGACCTCCCGGTGCACCTCCACACCCACGACAGCGCGGGGGTCGGGGTGGCCACAGCGGTCCAGGGCGCCCTGGCCGGCGCCGACGTGGTGGACGGATGCATCGATTCCATGGCCGGCGGGACTTCCCAGCCCAGCCTCCGGGGGATCGCGGCCGCCCTGCAGGGCACCGAGCGGGATCCCGTCCTCGGCCTCTCTTCCCTGCATCCGCTGAACCAGTACTGGTCGGCGGTACGACGCTACTACTCATTCCTGGAGCGAGGTCCGGCCTCACCCGACGCCGACGTCTTCCTCCACCAGGTGCCGGGCGGGCAGTACACGAACCTCAAGGCCCAGGCCGAGGCCCTGGGGCTGCTGGAGCGGTGGCCGGAGGTGCTCGAGGCGTACCAGGATGCCGACGCTCTCCTGGGGCAACTCATCAAGGTCACCCCCTCGTCCAAGGCGGTGGGAGACCTGGCCCTCTTCATGGTGCAGAACGAGCTCGACGCCGAGCGCCTCCTGGAGCAGGCCGAGGACCTGAGCTTCCCCGAGTCGGTGGTGGGGCTGCTGAAAGGGAAGCTGGGTCGGCCGCCGTACGGCTTTCCGGAAGAGCTCCAGTCCAGGGTCCTGCGGGGGGAGGAGCCGCTCGAGGACCGCCCCGGCGCCTACCTCGATCCGGTGGACTTCGGCGAGGTCCGGTCCGAGGTGGCCGAGATGATCGCCGACGAGCCGGGGGGACGGGAGGCCACGGACCGGGAGGTCCTGGCACGGATCCTCTTCCCCGAGGTCTACCGGGACTTCGCCGACCACCGGGTCCGCTACGGGGAAACCTCCGTCCTCCCCACCTCCACCTTCTTCTATGGGATGGAGCCCGGCGAAAACGTGGCCGTGGAGATCGAGCCCGGGAAGGTGCTCATGATCCGGCTGATCTCGGTGGGTGAGGAGCACGCCGACGGCACGCGGCCCGTCCTCTTCGAGCTGAACGGCCACGCCCGGGAGGTGCGAATCCGGGACCTGAGCGCCGCGGTGGACGTAGAGGCTCGACCCAAGGCCACCCCCGGGAACTGGCAGGAGGTGGGAGCCAACATGCCCGGGAAGGTGGTGAAGGTCCTGGTTCAGGCCGGCGACGCCGTCCACAAGGGCGCCGACCTGATCATCACCGAGGCCATGAAGATGGAGACGGGGGTCCGGGCCCCCCGGCACTCGGTGGTGGAGGAGGTCCTGGTGCGGCAGGGCGACCTGGTGGAGTCGGGCGACCTCATCCTGCGCCTGGGGCCCGTGCTCGAGACGACCGAGGAGGCCTGAGCGTTCGCCGGAGACGGGCCCGGCTCAACCTTTCCTCACGGCCTCCTGGTGAAGAAGCGAGGAGTGCGGGGTGTTCCGAGCCGGTAGCCCGGGCGTCATCCGCGGCAGGCCGTTCGGGGAAGCGAGGTCGTGGGATCACCGTCGGACCCGGGTCGCTGGACGTACACGTAGTAGTCCCGATCGACCCCGACCCGGGAGGGGTCGTCCGCGGTGGTCAGCGTCCGCCAGGTGGTG
>JBKHJU010000203.1:0-4858 GCA_046537985.1 Longimicrobiales bacterium | reverse complement strand
TCGCGGGGCAGAGCGTGACCACCTTCGTCCTTCCCGGAGACCACCCGGTGAACGTCGCCATGGTCTACCTGGGATGGCCGGTGGTGGCCCTGAGCATCGGGATCCTGCTCGCGTACCGGAACACCACGCGGGAACAGGCCGACGCCCGGACCGGCGAGTGGGTGGAGAGCGGGCTCCGGATCTCGGCCATGATCATCATGGTGACCGGGCTCGGCGGATCCCTCAGCCAGATCCTCCGGGAGACCCCGGCCGTCGACGCCATCGCCGCCGCCGTGGCGGACACCGGGCTTCCGGCGATCTTCCTTCCGTTCGTCCTGGGGATCGTGGGAAACATGATCACCGGATCGACCACGGTGGGAGTCATCACCGCCGCCTCCATCGCGGCCCCCATGATGGGCACCCTGGAGCTGAGCCCCGAAGCCACCATGCTGGCCGGGGCCGCCGGATCCATCATCGTGAAGTACGTGAACTCCAGCTACTTCTGGGTCTGCGCCTCCCTGTCCCGCATGTCGCTGAAGGCGTCGCTGATGTCGTACGGGGGCGTCACTTTCGTGAACGGCGTCTTCGCCATGGCCGCGGTCTACGCGCTCTGGGTGATGGGTTGGATCTGAGCCCCGTCATCCCGTGCTCTGCATGGCCGCCGCGATCCCGTTGATGCTGAGGAAGAGGGCCGATCCCAGCGCCTCCCGGGCTTCCTCGTCGTCGGTCCGACGGTGTCGCCGCAGGAGCTCGATCTGGACGAGGTTCAGGACGTCGGTGTAGGGATTCCGGAGCTCGATGGAGCGCTTGATGACGGGATCCGAGTCCAGGAGCTCTTCCTGGCCGGTGACGTCGAGGACGGCCTGGCGGGCTCTCCGGAAGTCCTCCTCGATCCGATCGTGAAGTTCGCCCGGCTCGCTCCTTCCCGGGTCGCCGGATCCCTCGCCGGATCCCTCGCCGGGGGCGCCGGCCTCGGATCCCTCCCGTCCTTTCAGCTCCAGCCCCGCGTACACCTCCGAGACGGGTAGCCGGGCCCGGGCCATCTCACGCTGGGCGCTGTCCACCACCGCCCGGAAGAAGGGCCACCGCACGTAGAGCTCCCGAAGCTCGTCCAGGGCGTCGGGATCGTCGGCCAGGACGCCCCCGAGTCCGGCTCCGGTCCCGTACCAGCCGGGAACCATGTATCGCACCTGGGTCCAGGCGAAGACCCACGGGATGGCCCGCAGCCCCTCGAAGGCCACCTCCGACGAGGCGCCCCGGGATACGGGGCGGGAGGCGATGGGAAGCCGGCTGATCTGCTCGATGGGGGTGATGCGGGTGTACCACGCCCAGAAGGCCTCGTCGTCGATGAGCTTTCGGTAGGCCGCCATGCCGCGCTCCGCCACGTCCGCCAGGATCGACCCCGCGCGCTCGGACGGCTGGGCCATCCCCGCGGGGTGGCGAAGGGCCTCGGCTTCGTCCGGATCGGATCCCCCTCCTTCCGATCCGCCGTCCCCGGAATCCCCCGAGCGGGACCCGCCGACCCCGGACAGGTCGATGCTTTCCGGGGCCACCGTGCGCATCACCGCGCTGACGATCTGCTCCACGTGGCGGCGGGCGATGTCGGGAAGTGCGTAACGGAAGGAAATGACCTCTCCCTGCTCGGTGAAGCGGATTCGGCCATTGTGGACCGAGGGCGGGGTGGAGAGGATGGCCCGGTTCGCCCTTCCGCCGCCCCGACCCACGGTACCTCCCCGGCCGTGGAAGAGCCGCAGGTCCACGCCGTGCTCCCGCGCCGCCCGACCGAGGGCGTCCTGGGCGCGGTGGAGGGAGTGGTTCGCCATCCAGTACCCTCCGTCCTTGTTGCTGTCCGAATATCCGAGCATGACCTCCTGGAGCCCGTCCCGGGCCTGGAGCTGCGCCCGGTACAGATCGCTGGTGTACAGGGCCGCCATCCGATCGCCGGCGGCGGCCAGGTCCTCCACGGTCTCGAAGAGGGGCACGAAGTCCAGGGCCGAGCGGACCCGGATCGCCTCCCCCCGCCGGTCCACCGACCACAGACCCACCTCCTTGGCAAGGAGCATGGGCTCCAGGAGATCGCTCACCGTGTGGGTCATGCTCACGATCCAGCTCCCCACGGCTGCGGGCTCCCGCCGGTGCTCGTCCCGGAGCACCCGAACGGCGTCCAGGAGGTCGGACGTCTGGTCGGAGAGGTGGGCCCCGGGGGGCAGAAGGGGCCGGGGATTCCGGAGCTCCCGCTCCAGCACGGCCCGGCGCTCTTCCTCGTCCAGGGACCGGTAATCCTCCTCCACACCGGCCGCGGCCAGGAGCTCGGCCACGGCCCCCTCGTGAACCCCGCTGTGCTGGCGGAAGTCCAGGGCCGCCAGATGGAAGCCGAAGGTTCGGGCCAGGGCAAGGATCCTGGCCAGCCGACCGTCTCGGGCCACGGTCTCGAACCCGGCCTCCACCAGGCTCCGCTCCAGCAGCCGCAGGTCCTCGACGAAGTCGCCGGCGTCGTACCGCGGAGCGGCCGCCTTCCGATCCGGTGCCTCCCCGTGCGCCGAGCCGGCACTCGTCCGGCCCGGATCCGGCGAGCCCGTCTCGGTCGAACCGTCGTCCCCCGAAGCCCGCCGCACCTCCTCCTCGGCCCTGTCCATCAGATCCCGGATCCGACGACGCATGTGGGAGACCTTGAGTCGGAATGCTTCGTGGCGGTGGGGCCGCGCCTCGTCCTCGGAAAGGGGAGCCTCCTCGGCGTCCCGTCGAAGGGAGGCCTTCAGCTCCGACGGCACCGACACCTGCCGATCCGACAGGCTGAGCTCGTCGCGGAGCCCGTCGAGCTCCTGCAGGTATCGCTCCAGCGCCGCCTGCCGCTGGACGGCGAAGGTCCAGCGGGTGACTTCGGCGGTCACGTACGGGTTTCCGTCCCGGTCCCCGCCGATCCAGGACCGATAACGGAGGAAGGGCGGAAGATCGTACGGCGTCTCCCTTTCTTCCCCGGCCGGGTCGTCTGGGGTCGGCCCGTCCTCGTCCGTGGGCCGGGCGCCGGCGGCGGGCTCTCCATCGCCGAAATGACGTCCCAGGGCACGCCGCACGTCGGCATGGATGCGGGCCACCGTGTCCCAGATCACCCCGGACAGGAAGTGGAGACCCTGCTGCACCTCGTCCCGGACGCCGGGGCGCTCGGCCCGGATCTCGTCGGTGGCCAGGAGGATGAGGATCTCTTCGTAGACCGCGTCGAGGAAGCCGTGCTCCTCCTCGGGCGTGGTCTCGCTCCGTCGCAGCCGACCCAGGATGTCGGCGATCCTTCGCTGCTTCTGGAGCACGGTCCGGCGGCGGGCCTCGGTCGGGTGGGCGGTCAGGGTCGGCTGGATGTCCAGCCGGAAGATCATCTCCTTGACCTGCTCCAGCGACGCGCCCGCCTCGGCCAGGTCGCGGATCGCCTCACCGATGGATTCGGGACGGGCGGATTCGGCGCCCCCTTCCCGGGCCCGCTCCCGGTTGATCCGGATGATCTCCTGCTTCTCGGCCTGGTTGACCAGGTGGAAGAAGGAGGTGAAGGCCCGAAGCAGGGCCACGAGGTCGTCGAGGTCGAGATCCCGGATCCTCTCGGCGGCCCGCGCCCGCTTTTCCGGGTCGTCGTCCCGGGCCGCTTCCTTGCAGAGGATCCGGAGCTCCTCCACGAGCTCCAGCGTCCCGTCCCCGTACCGGGCACGGATCGCCTCGCCGAGCATGGCGCCCAGGAGGTTCACGTTCTCGCTCAGCGGCCGGGAGATCCCCGTCCCCTCGCTCTCCACATCCAGGCCCTTCCATCGGCTCATCGCCGCCCTCCTTCCTCGCCCGGAAAGTCCCGGCTCGCTCGCCTCACGGTGTACCGGCACGCCGCCGACCCCGTTCCGGTCCGTGCCCCGATGGGATATCGTTCATCCATGGAATCCATGTCCGGCACGTCGAGCGAAACCCCGTCCGACGCCCCGACCTCCTCCGGGAATGATGGGGCCTCGAGGCACCACCATCCCGAGGGCGGCTTCCGGAACCCCTGGCCCACCTTCAGCAAGCGGGCCGGCGGCCTCCGCTGGGCCCTCCAGCGCATCACCGGAAAGCTTCCCTCCGATCCGACCCCGGACGAGATCCCGCGGGCACGGCCCGCCATCGGAAACGGAAATGGTGGACCCTCGGGCGGCCCCGGGGAGGTCCGGGCGACCTGGGTCGGCCACGCGACCTTCCTCCTGGAGATCGGCGGCCTCAACCTCCTCACGGACCCCCACTGGGGCGAACGCGCCTCGCCGGTGTCGTGGGCAGGACCGAAGCGCTTGGCACCCCCGGGCGTGCCCTTCGAGGATCTTCCCCGGGTCGACGCCGTCCTCCTCTCCCACGACCACTTCGATCACCTGGACGAGGACACGGTCCGGGCGCTCGCCCGGCGCTTCGGAGAAGGGCTGGAGTGGTGCGCTCCGGCCGGATACGGGCCCATGCTCCGGAAGTGGGGTGCGCGCCGGATCACGGAGCTCGACTGGTACCAGTCCAGGACGCTCTCGCGCGGTCCGAAGGGAGCCCACCGCGGCGCCGATGGTGACGACCCCGTCGAGGGGGGTGGCCGTCGAGCACGAGCAGGGGACGATGCCGCTCCGGCGACGGAAGCCGTCTTCCTTCCCGCACAGCACTGGTCGGGCCGCTCCCCCTTCTCGCGCAACCGTCGCCTCTGGGGATCGTGGGCCGTCCGGGCCGGCGAGCGATCCGTCTACTTCGGAGGGGACACCGGGTGGTTTCCGGACTTCCCCGAGATCGGAACGCGCGCCGGCCCCTTCGACCTCGTCATCCTTCCCATCGGCGCCTACTCGCCCCGCTGGTTCATGAAGCCCGTCCACATGAACCCTGCCGAAGCCGTGCGATCCTACCA
>JBKHJU010000202.1:0-4872 GCA_046537985.1 Longimicrobiales bacterium | reverse complement strand
GTCCAGGCGATGGGCCGGTTGCCGTGGTTCCGGAAACCGATGAGGTAGGCGTCGCCGACGCCCAGCTCCCGGGCGATCCGAGCGGAGAGCTCCTCGGCGTACTCCACGTAGCGGGGCCCGTCCTCCACGTACTTCTTCGGGGTGCCGTGGACCGAGAAGACCAGGGCCGTGCCCGGGTCGTAGAGGTCGACATCGTTCTCGTGGAGGTAGTCCCGGATGGCGTCGGCGTGCATGGGTACGAAGTCCGGGTGGCGATGCCAGCCCGTCACCTCCCGGACCGGAACCTCCCACTCCATCTCGGCCAGGGTCTCCTGGACGGTCTCCAGCGCCGCGATCGTGGTGGATCGGCCGCAGATGGGATAGACGGGGAGTGCCACCAGGAGCTCCGTCCCGGCGGCCCGGGCCTCCTCGACGACGTCTCGGATGGAGGGGCTCGTGAACTGGAATCCCGAGTACGTCCTCACCGCGTTCCCCCTGGACCGGAGCTCCTCCTGCAGGGTCCGGGCCTGCTCCCGGGCCTGGTGGTTGAGGGGCGATCCGCCGATCTCCTCGTACTCCTCCATGAGGCCCGGGGCTCGCTCCTCGGCCAGGGCCCGACTGCGCTCCCGGGCTTCCTCGGCGCTCTTCGGGCCTTCCAGGGCGGCGTTCTGGAGGAAGATTCGCTCCAGGAAGGGAACGATCTCCTCCAGGACGGGCTCTTCCGGCTCTCCGAAGTTCAGGACCAGGACACCGGTCTTCATCGGCGATCGGCTCGTGTCATGGGCTCCATTCCGTTCTTTCGTCCTCGTTCGCCTTCTTTCCCGCGGTGCGCTCCCCGGTCGAGCTGTCCTCACCGGGTCGCGGGTGCACCGGGCTCACACGCTGCCGGCTGCCTGGGGGGCGTGCTCGTGGACCGTGTCCACGACCTTGCGGATGACCCGGTGGTCGGTCTCGGGATGGAGGCCGTGTCCCAGGTTGAAGATGTGCCCCGGCGCGTCTCCGGCCGCCTCGAGGACCCGGCGGGTGCGCTCGAGAGCCGCCTCGGTGCCGCCGAGGAGGGCGGCCGGGTCCAGGTTTCCCTGCACGGCGCGGCCCGGACCCACGATCCGTCGAACCTGGTCGAGGGGAAGCCGCCAGTCCACGCTGAGGGCGTCGCCCCCCGCCCGCGCCACCAGCGGCAGGAGGGCCGGATTCCCCGTGTAGAAATGGATGGACGGGACTCCGGCCTCGGCCAACAGCGCGAAGATCCGCCGGCTGTGGGGAAGGAGAAACGCCTCGTAGTCGTCCGGAGAGAGGATCCCCGCCCAGGAATCGAAGACCTGGACGGCCCCCGCCCCCGCCTCGTGCTGGGCGATCCCGTAGTCGGCCAGGTGCTCCGCCCAGTAGGCGGCCAGGGCGTTCCACGCGTCCGGCTCGGTGAGCATGAAGCTCTTGAGCTCACGCAGATCCCGGCTCCGGGGGCTTCGCACCAGGTAGGAGCAGAGGGTGAAGGGAGCCCCGATGAAGCCCAGCACGGGCACGTCGATCCGCTCCGTGAGGAGTCGGATCTGCTCCAGGTTGAAGTCGAGGGCGTCCCGGGGGTCGAAGGGCTCCAGGCGGTCTACGTCGCCGGGCTCCTCGATGGGTCGATCGACCACGGGACCGACTCCCGCCTCCAGGCTCACGTCCAACCCCGCGGCCAGGAAGGGGGTCGAGAGGTCGTTGTAGAGGACGCAGGCGTCCACCGGATAGTAATCCAGGGGAAGAGCCGTGATCCTGGCGGCGGCCTCGGGGTCGCGGATGATCTCGAACATCCCCCGCTCGGCGCGCAGCTCACGGTATCGGGGGAGAGTCCGCCCGGCCTGGCGCATGAACCAGACGGGGGTCCGATCCACCGGTTGGCGACGGAGGGCTCTGAGGATGCGGTCGTTCACGGAGGCGAGTGGTTCAGTGGTAAGGGGACCGGGAGGATAACGAGGTGGGATGGGGGGGTCAATCGTTCCCCGCGGCGATCTCGTTCCGCCCGCATACCCGCGGCATTTCCCGGGGATGACGGGCGAATTTCCACCCGGTTCCCACCGGATTCCCGCCGGGTCCGGATCCGATTCCGGTTGGCATTCCACGGCCATCCTGGCCATGAACGGGGATCTTGGGAATGTTTATGATGGCCATGGGGATCTTTCTCCGGATCACGAACCTTCAAGCGAAGGGCCTCCGATGTCGGACGAACAGCCCACGATCCTGCTGGTGGACGACGACGACGAGACCCGTGGATCCATCCGCCGGGTCCTGGAGAAGAAGGGCTACCGGGTGCTCGAGGCCGACGGTCCGGTCCGGGCCACCGAGCTGGCGCACCGGAAGGGACACGACGTCGATCTCGTCGTCATGGACGTGATCATGCCCGGGATGAGCGGAATCTCCACCGCCGACAAGCTCGCCGCGGAGATCGACGAGCTTCGCATCCTGTACATCTCCGGATTCATCGAGGGCGAGCTCCCCGAGCGTCTCGAGAGCCCGGGACGGAGCGCCTTCCTGCAGAAGCCGTTCACGGTGGGCGAGATGCTGGAGAAGATCGAGGAGCTCCTGTCCGACGACGGAGGGGAAGAGACGGCCTGATCGTCGGCCGGGCCGTCGGCCGAGGCTTCCCCCGCCGCGTTCCCCGATTCGGGGTGGGCTACCGCGGAGCCAGGAACGGGACCGTGTCTCCCGGCGCCACGATCCACTTCTCGTACAACTGATGGACTTCCTGGAAGTCGCCCGTGGGAAGGCGACGCCAGAAGATGGACTCCCGGGGAAGGGGATAGCTTTCCTCGGCGGACTCGCTCGCCGGGGGGAAGGTCGCGTGCCCGCCGGCGTTCTCCTGGGGATCGCCGGTCCGGAAGAGCCACTCCGCTTCCAGGAGGGTGGTGTCCGGCGCCAGCCGGAGGGAGCCCACGATGGAAGGCCTCTCCGGGTCCTCCGGGCAGAACTCGATGATCCACCCGAAGCTGCCCTGGTCACGAATCCGGAGCCTGTGGAGCTCGCCGAATCCGGACGATACGAAGTGGGGAGCGAAGTCGGATTCGAGCGGAGCGTAGGACCAGGAGTCGAAGGACTCGCCCTTGTCGGTGCGTCGCACGGGGAACGCATACCCGCTTCGCCGGACCCGACGACTCCAGCTGAAGCGGAGCTGGGACGACGAGCCCCGCTGGGCCTCGCGCTCCGACGGGAGGTCGAGGGGGCCGATCTCGCCCCGACCCACCAGGGCCTCCCCTTCGGCCAGGTAGGTGGCGATTCCCACCGTGTCCATGGGTCCGAAATATTTCGTCCGCATGGAGTTCCAGAGACTCCGGGCCTCGTCCTGGTCTTCGGTCCGACACCGGGGACGCTCCGACTCCACCACGAGGCCACGGACGGCGATGGGCTCCTCCCGCATCTCCAGGATCACGGCCCTCCCCGCGGAAAAGTCCACGACGCGCTCCAGCGCCCGGAATCCGAGGCGATTGGCCCGAAGTCGGAGAGGCCCGGTGGCGAGATCGGCGGTCCAGTCGTCCGGAAAGGCGAAAGCGAAGGCTCCGTCCTCCCCCGTGATCCGCGTGCCGAGAAGGCGCCCTTCGAGCCAGGCCTCGACGGCGACCCCTCGCACGGGGGTTTCCGTCGTGTCGGTCACGACGCCCGACAGAGCGGCGGAGGGAGTGGATGGGAGAGGTAGCTGGGCGCCGAGGGGGCCTTGGGGCGCGCCGGTCCAGAGGAAGACGAGGAGGACGGTCCGATGAATGGCTCGCATGTCCTTCGGCGATGGCTCCGGAGCAGTGTCGGGTCGTTCACGGCGACCGACCCGGGAAGATTCCCGGATCCTGGGCGCCGATCCCAGGTGATCTTACCTTTGGAAGACCCGTGAAGGTTCCTGCAAGGACGGGAAGGCCCCGTCCCCGGAGGCTGTTCATGCGAAACCCGGCGATCGCTCCGATTCCGCCTCGCCCGTCCCGCGAAGTCGAAGGGCCGGAATCCCTGACGCCCGTCGTCCTTCTACTCGCCCTCGCCGCGACGATCTCGGCGTGCTCGTCGAATCTCGAGAGCGGGGACGAGGAATCGGGCCTCGTGGCGGATCTGGCGGCGGCGGGCGCTGCCGTGACGAATCTACCCGACGAGCCGTCGGCGTCGGCCAGCTCCCGGTTCTGGAGCCACTGGGGGGACGGTCGAGCGGAGATGAACAGCTACCGTGCCACCATGTCGCGGTACGGGGAGCCCCGGGAAGGCGAGCTGGTCCTGATCTACGTCACGGAGCCCCACGATCGCCGGAGCTGGATCAAGGACGACCGGGTGGATTCCCCCCATCGCGTCGAGGTCATGAAGCTCAACGTCAGCCTCGACTTCCTCACCGGAATCTACCCCTATTCGGTCATGACGAGCGTCTTCTCCCCCGTGGACGACTGGGGGGTCGAGCGGTTTCAGCCCGTCAAGATCGGGCACACGGTCCAGGAGTGGTGCGGTCATTACCTGCACCAGGTCTGGTCGGGGCGTGAGGCTCTCCGCTCGCTCCGGATGTCCTACTTCCCCTCGGACGGAGAGGGCATCACCGAGATGGACGTACGTCCGGGAACGCTCTACGAGGACGCTCTCCTGATCCAGCTTCGCGAGCTCGACGGGCCGTTCGCGGACGGGGGGGACTGGGAAGGCTGGATCGTGCCCTCCCTCTGGACCGTGCGAAGGGGGGCCGCAACTCCCGAGCCGGGTCGGGGCACCATCACGCGAGACGAGCTGCGAGCGGAGAGTGACGCAGGGGCCCCCGTGACCCGCTTCACCCTCCGATACCACGACTATCGGAGGGAGTACGACGTGGAATCGGAGCCGCCCGGGAAGATCCTGGGGTGGAGGACATCCCTGGGAGACACGGTCCGGCTCGCGGAAAGCCTCCGCAGCCCCTACTGGACC
>JBKHJU010000201.1:0-4878 GCA_046537985.1 Longimicrobiales bacterium | reverse complement strand
GAGGACGTAGCGTGACGACCCCACGCCGGGAGGACCCATGGGCACGAACGATCGTGATCCGGATCGACGCGAATTCCTGGAGCGGGGAACGGCCGCTGCGGTCGGGCTCGGCCTCGGCGGAATGGGCGTCGGATCGGAGGCGTCGAGCCACCGGACGGTGTCCGGGCGTCGTTCGACCGACCCATCTTCGGCGGCCGGAGCTCCCCGGCAGGCCGGCGGTCCCGTCGTCCTCACCAGCCACACGAACGACACCGGGCGCGAAGCCATGCGCCGGGCGTGGAACGTTCTGTCGGACGGCGGGCGGGCGTTGGACGCCGTCGAGGAGGGGGCCAGTACGATCGAGGCGGACCCCGAGGACCACAGCGTAGGGTACGGGGGGCTTCCCAACGCCGAAGGAGTGGTCCAGCTCGACGCCTGCGTCATGGACGGGCGGACCTACGCCGCCGGAGCCGTCGGTGCCCTGGAGGGGATCCGGAATCCCTCGTCCGTGGCTCGCCTCGTCATGGAGCGAACCGACCACATCTTCCTGGTGGGGCGGGGGGCCCTGAAGTTTGCCAGGTCCTTCGGCTTCGAGGAGGAGGAGCTCCTCACCGACGAGGCACGGGGAATCTGGCTCCGGTGGCGGGAAGAGCACGGCCCCGACGACGACTGGGGCCCGCCGGACCACCTCCGGGGAACGGATCTCGCACCGGAGCTGGGTGACTCCCCGGGACGTGGCGCCGAAGCTGCGCCCGGTGCCGGGCACGACCGCTCGGGAGGCGGCGGGTCGGATCTCGCGGCCGCCGAACCGCCCCTCGAGTTCACGTACGGCACCACCAACGTCCTCGGCCTGGATTCGAACGGTGACCTGGCGGGGGTCACCACCACCAGCGGTCTGAGCTGGAAGGTCCCCGGTCGGGTGGGGGACTCCCCGATCATCGGCGCGGGCCTCTACGTGGACAACGAGGTGGGCGCCGCCGGTGCCACGGGGCGCGGCGAGGACGTGATCAAGTCGTGCGCCACCCACTACATCGTCATGAGGATGCGGGACGGTCGGACGCCCCGGGAGGCGTGCGAGGACGCCCTCGAGCTCATCGCCGGGCGGTACCGCGGAATGGGGCTGGACTTCCTTCCGGGAGAGAAGTTCGTCGCCCTGAACAAGGCCGGCGAGTACGGTTGCGCCCGAATGAGGGGTAGGGTCCCCGCCCGGATGACGGTGCACCGGGCCGCCGGTCAGGAGGAGTTCGAGGGAACGCTTCTCTACCCGTCCGGCCCCTGATGTCGGCGGCTCGGAGGGCGGGACAGGGCGCCCCTTCCAACGGAGACGGGGTCGACGCTTCCGCCGAGGGCCATCCGGATTGATCTCCGCCGGTTGACCGGTGTCCGATGAACGCCGTCACCTGGGCGGTCGCCGGATATCTGGTCCTCCAGTTCGCCATCGGGATCTGGGCGTCCCGGTGGATCGAGAACGAGACCGACTACCTCGTCGCCGGGCGAAGCCTGGGGATGGCCCTGGCCACCTTCTCCATCTTCGCCACCTGGTTCGGCGCCGAGACGGTCGTCGGCTCGGCCGGGGCCACCTACGAGGACGGAGTCTCTCTCACCACCGCCGAGCCCTTCGGCTACGGCCTCTGCCTGGTCCTCATGGGGGCGGTCTTCGCCGTCCCCCTCTGGAAGCGGGGGCTGACGACCCTGGCCGACCTCTTCCGCCAGCGGTACGGGACCAGTGTGGAGCGGGCCGCCGCCCTCATCCTCATACCCGGCTCGATCCTATGGGCCGCGGCGCAGGTCCGGGCGTTCGGACAGGTCCTGTCCAGCGTCACAGTGGGCCTCGACGTGGATCTGGCCATCGGGATCGCCGCCGGCGTCACCATCGTCTACACGGTCCTCGGGGGACTGCTGGCCGACGCGGTGACCGATCTCATCCAGGGGGTCGTCGTGACCGTCGGGCTCATCGCGGTCCTCGTCGCCGTGAGCGTGCATCTGGGGGGCGCGGGACCCACGGCGGCGGTGATCGTGGACTCGGGTCGAATCCACCTCGGGGTCGTCGGCTCGGGCGCGGGCGGCGCCGGTGGGGCGGGATCGATCATGGCCACCCTGGAGGAGTGGGCCATTCCCATCTGCGGGTCCGTCGTGGCCACCGAGCTCGTGGGTCGGGTCATCGCCACGAAGTCCCCCGAGGTTGCCCGGGGCTCCTCGCTCCTGGCCGGGGGGCTCTATATCGTCGTGGGGCTCGTGCCCGTCACCATCGGCCTCCTGGGCGTGAGCGTCGTGCCCGGGCTCACGGAGGCCGAGCAGGTCATTCCCGTGGTGGCCCGGGAGCTGCTTCCCACGGCCCTCTTCGCCCTCTTCGCCGGGAGCCTCATCTCGGCGATCCTCTCCACGGTGGACAGCACCCTCCTGATCGCCTCGGGGCTCCTCTCCCACAACGTGATCGTGCCCCTCACCGGCACCACCGAAGCGGGCCGGAAGGTGTTCCTGGCCCGCGGTGGAGGTGGTCGTCTTCGGGATCTTCGCCTACGTCCTGGCCCCGGGCGGAGGGGGTCCTGGCCCTGGTGGAACAGGCGTCGGCCTTCGGGAGCGCGGGGACCCTGGTGACGGTCGTGTTCGCCCTCTTCACCCCCCTGGGGGACACCCGCACCGCCCTGGCCACGCTGGGAGTGGGAATGGTCTCGTACCTGGTGGCCAGCTACGGAGGATACCCGTACCCCTTCCTCCTCTCCCTGGGCCTTTCCCTGGTGACCTACCTGGCGGGAGCCGTCCTCGGCCGGTTGGTGCCCGAGGAATCGCTCAAGGAGCCCGTACGGCACCGCTCGAAAGGGCGGACCGGGCCCGCCGGGCGAGCCCGAGAGCCGTCAGGTCGTGCTCGTTGGTGGAATTCATGACGGCCGAAACCAGCGCCCGCGCCCAACGGCGCGTCTTTCCCCGGTCCAGGAGCCAGTCGCCCACACCGAGCTGGAAGAGGACCCTTCGGAGGACGCGGGAGGCCCGGAAGGCGGGATCCATGTGGGCCCGAACCGCCGCCGGATAGGAGACGAATCCGGTCTCCGGATCGTAGCACTCGGCGAGATGTCCGGCGGACAGGAGGGCGTTCTGGATCCCCTCTCCCGTCGCAGGGTCGGCGAAGCCGGCGGCGTCTCCGAGCAGGGCGAAATCTGGTCCGCCGACGCCCTCGTAGCTTCCGTGGCCGAGGGCGGCGGTGCCGATGACGGCACCGGTCCGGGAGCTGAACGCTTCGCCTTCGAGGGTGCCGCGGTCGCCCGCGAGGTAGAGGTCGATCTCCGCGTCCAGGCGGCGTCGGTTCCACTTTCCGGGCTCCACGCCGGTCCCGACGGATCGATGGTCGGGTCGGGAGAAGTCCCAGAAGTATCCGTCCACCTCATCGAAGAGGCGGATCAGGACCGTGCCGGGCGCCGAGGTCACTCCCCGGGGATACGCCACCCGGGTGGGTGCCAGCTCCACCCGGAGGTCGGGAGAGCAAACCCGGCGGGTGAGGCTCGCGGCCCCGTCGGCGCCGACCACGCGCCGGGCCGTCCAGGAGCGTCCGTCGTCGCTCTCCAGCAGCCACCCTCCGTTCCGGCGGCTGATCCGCCGGACCCCTCGTTGGATCCACCGGGCTCCCGCCTTCTTCGCCCGCTCGATCTGGAAACGGGCGAGATTCTGCCTGGCCACCATGTACATCGGCCGGTCGAGAACCACGGAAAAGCCATGGCCCTCGGGGGCCTCGAAGCGCACCGCGTCGATACGTCGGGCATCCGGAAGGAGCTTGCGCAGCTCCGGCATCCGATCGAACGCCGAGGCCGGAAGCCCGCCTCCGCAGGGTTTCTCCCAGGGGATCCGGGGATCCCACACGGTCACGTGGGCGCCGCGACCGGCCAGGAGCTCGGCAGCCCTCGCTCCCGCCGGCCCGGCGCCCACGATACCGATCTCGGCGTCGTACGATGCCATCGTCGGAGGATAGACGGGCGGAGGGCCCCTGCGCGAGAGGCTCAGAAGGCCACCACGCCCTCCACCATGAATCCGTCGAACTCCCCGGCGGCCCGGATGTCGGTCACCGGGAAGTCGCTGTAGCTCTGGCGCACCCACTCGGCCTTGAGCTGGATGTTCCGGGTCAGGAACCAGCCGCCGCCGACCTGGACCCGGTCCACGCTCACCTCGTCCGTGAGTCCCTGCAGATCGCCGCTTGCCGCGGTGTAGCGGCCGGTGGCGTAGAGGCTCTCGTCGTCGAAGAATCGGTACGTGGCCTCACCGGAGTACTGGCTCCAGTCCCGATCGCCGGTCTCGCCCTGGGCCCGGCCGCTGGCCCACTCACCGATCCCGAAGAACTCGAAGCCGCCGGCCTTCAGGAAGGGGTTCACCATGAAGGCGGTGACCTCGTCCCGGAAGCCGGGGTTGAGTCGGCCCGAGGTGAAGTCACTGGCGGCCGAGGAGCCGACCTCCTCCATGACCAGGTAGTAGCGGGATCCGGCCCGGTCACCGCTGTAGAGGGTGTTGTTGATGGAGCCGCCGGTGGTGTAGAAGGACCCGGTGAGGCGGGCGCGGAGAACCTCGGTGAACTGCCGGTCGAAGCCCACCTTTCCGTAGAATGAAGGGGAGCGGGCGGCGGGATTCTCGACGGCCCCACGGATCTCCCCGCCGGTCAGGGCGAGCATGCCCAGGAAGCCTCCCGGCGTCCGGACGTAGACCTCACCCCCGATCTCGGTGGTGAAGGAGTCCATGATCCAGTTTCCGACCAGCGGGTTGTGCATGGCGTTCCCGTTGTCGGTCCTGCGGAAGTGGGCGTCGCCGTAGTTGATCTCGAAGTGCCCCGCCTTGACCGTCACGTACTCCATGATCCTGTCGAGACCATCGCTCTCGATCATGGGAAGCTCGTCGACCAGCAGGTATCCGGACTTCACC
>JBKHJU010000200.1:0-4898 GCA_046537985.1 Longimicrobiales bacterium | reverse complement strand
GAACGGGCGTGAGGGTGGCCCCGGTCCGCCGCTCGTTCCTCCACTCCGCCGACTGCTGGTCCACGATGTCGACGAGGTTGCCCAGGGCCAGCCCCACGTCCACGAGGTGGAGGCCCCACTCGGGCGTGAGGTCGCCACCGATGTCATCGGTCCGGGGGTCGGACGGATCGCCGTGGACCGTGACTTCCAGGTAGTTGGCGTGCTGGTTGCTGGCGCACTCGGCGGTGAGGAAGCCGGGCAGGTTGACGAACGGGGTCCGGACCTCGGGAGCTCCTTCCACCCAGGTGCGGGCGTCCCCGCTTCCGACGACGGTGGATCCCCCGGAGGGCAGGTACGGATCCAGCTCGCCGATGCCGCCCGTCAGGTTCGCCGGGTTGGTGCAGGCGGCCTCGAGTCCGTCCTGGGACACGCTCCCGAAGAGGGTGTTCTCGGGGGGTGGCGCCGTCGACCGGAACGAGGAATAGGCGATCACGCATCCGGTGTCCCCGGGCGCGCTACAGAGGGGCGTCGACTCGAGGGTGCCGCCCACCTCTTCTCCTTCTGGAACGGCGAAGGTGGCGCCCGCCAGGATGGCCGAGACGAGCTGTTCCTCCACAGCCCCTCCTTCCACTTCGTCCCGGATCAGGCGCTGGAGCACGTAGGATCCCTGGGAGTGTCCGACGAGGACGAAGCCCCGACCGTCGTTGTCGTTCTCGAGGTAGTGGTGGAAGGCCGCTCGCACGTCCTCGTAGCCGAGGCCCCGGTCGAGCCCCGCGTCTCCACCCCCGTCCGCGAGCCGCGCCCGAAGCCCGGCCAGGGTCACCTGCCGGTAGTAGGGGGCGAAGGGCCGGCACACCTCGGCGAAGCGGCCGAACTGTTGTCGCACCACCCTTCGCTCCGCCTCGTCCGGGGTCGTGTCGCTGTGGGTGCCCCGGTCGGTGGAGACGGTGGGATAGACGTAGAAGCAGTCGATGGGGGCCGCCGGGTCGGGGCGCCATCCGGTGCGGGCCAGGGTGCCGTCGGCGTGGACGACGGTGGCGACCAGGTCCTCGGCGCAGACGTCGTCCCGTCCGGGGCGGCAGAGCCACGCGGCGTCGTCGGAGTAGTCGAGGGGCTCGGCCTCCTGGGCGGCGGCGCGGGAAGCGTCCCGGGTCGCGACCTGTGCGGCGGTCGTCGGCGCGGCGAGCGCCACCGGCCCGGCGTCCAGGGCGGCGAAGAGGGCGAAAGCGACGGAGAGGGAGAGGAGGGGCGGGAGACAGGCAGAGGAGGTTCGACGTTGCCGGTTGCCGCTCGACTTCTGGATGTCCATGGTCCGTCAGGAGTGAAGGCGAGGTTCCCGGCCCATCGCTCCGGACAGCCTTCCCGATGCGGACGGGGGCCGGGGGACACCGGGGCTCGGCAGCCGGGCGGCGGCTTGCGCCGGGACGCGCTTGCACGGAGGAATGTACGCGGGAACGTTGGCCAATGACAGCCGGTAGGGATCTCCGACAATTCGTCGCACGGAATCATCCGACCAGGAGTGCCCCATGGGATTGAATCGCCGTGACTTCCTGAAGATCAGCGGATTGCAGGCGGGCGCCCTGGCGGCCGGAGCTTCGCCACGGTCCGATCTCCTCGCCGAGGAAAAGCCGCCCCAGGGCGCGCCCGGGGAGCGCCCGCAAGCTCCCTCGATCCGGGAGGGCCGGCCCGAGGTGGCAGTGATCGGGGCCGGCTGTTTCGGGGTCTGGACGGCGTACTACCTCCGGGAGCGGGGAGTCAACGTCCTCCTCGTCGACCAGTACGGGCCCGGAAACTCACGGGCCACCTCCGGGGGAGAGACGCGGGGCGTGCGGAGCGGCTACCGGGACAACGTGCTCTGGACGGAGTGGGCCAACCGGGCCATCGAGCGGTGGAACGAGTGGAACACCAGGTGGATCGAGGAGTGCGGCACCCAGCTCTTCTTTCCCACCGGCGACCTGACCCTCCGGGAGGACTGGGACAACTTCGCGACCCTCACCCGGGACACCTGGGACGAGCTGGGGGTGGCCTACGATCTCCTCTCGGCGGAGGAAGTGTCGTATCGCTGGCCCTGGATCGACGCGGAGGGAGTCGGGGTGGCCCTGTACGAGTACCAGGCCGGGGTCGTCCGCGCTCGGAAGGCGTGCGAGCAGGTATGGGACATGTACACGGACCGGCTCGGCGGCACGTTCGAGCTGCAGCGGGTGGAGCTGGGGCGCACCTTCGACGGGCGCCTGGCCGACATCGTCCTTCACCCGAGCGGAGACCGGATCAACGCCGACCAGTACATCTTCGCCGTGGGTCCCTGGTTCCCGTACCTGTTTCCCGAGCTCCTGGGCGAGGACTTCCGGATTCCCATCGGACACGTCTACTACTTCGGGATCGAGCCCGGCGACAATCGCTTCCGGTACCCGAACATGCCCAGCTACAACGTGCCCGGGGTCACGGGTTGGCCCGCCCTTCCCCCGGACAGCAAGGGGCTCCGGGTCCGGACCGGCGGCCGGGATCCCCAGCACCCCGACGAGTCGAGCCGGTACATTCCCGGCGAGTTCCTCGAGCAGCCCCGGGAAGTGCTCCGGGAGTGGTTTCCGGAGCTGGCCGAGGCGCCTCTCACGGAGACCCGGGCCTGCCACTACGAGTTCGGCAACTCCGGAGAGTTCATGATCGACCGGCACCCGGACATGCGGAACGTCTGGCTCTTCGGCGCGGGAAACGCCGAGGGCTTCAAGTTCAGCCCGATCCTGGGCGAGTACATGGCCCAGCGGGCCCTGGGTGAGGACCCCCACGCCGACGTGTCGGACCGCTTCCGGCTTCTCCGGAACCAGCCGTGATCGGCCGCCGCGGGGAGCCGGGTGGGAGGAGGCGCAATACGAATCACAATGCGAATCACGATACGAATCGGAATGCGAAAGGGAATACGAGGGAATACGACGGAGATGGAGCCTGAACGCAGGCCGAAAGATTAGCGAAGAAGACGGCTGGACCGGGGCGGCTGCCCCCGTGCCACTTGCCTCGATCGCCGTCGCCGCCACAGATTCAGGCAGCTTGAGGTCTCCCGGAGGAGACCGCTGCCCTCGACCGCGGACGTCGCGCGCCGAGACTCTCGAGTCCGGACGAGGAGCCCCTGGAATATGGAGAGCGCCTCCAGCCAGGCCCCGGAATCCGAAGTCGACACCCCGAACCCACCGGGGGGGCGAGCCCGGTCCGCCGTGGTTCGTTCGGCTCTCCGTCGCTTTCCCCGTTCCTCTCCCCCCGATCCTGCAACTCAGCCGGCCCAGCCGGTTCAGATAGACCAGCCGGTCCACGAAGCTCACACCACGGGCAACCAGCCGCCCGGGCACGTTCCGCCTGACACGCACTCCCCCCTTCCCCTTGTTCCCGCGCACGGAGCGATCGCGCCCGGGACCCGCACGAGGGACCACGCCCCCCGGCCCTCGTCCCGAGACGCGACGTTTCGATGCGTCCGTCGCACTCCATCAAGGAGTCATCATGTATCGAGCAGCGCTACTGCTATTCGGATTCCTCTTCCTCTGGGGAACGACACCGGAGGCCGCTGACGCCCAGACCACCGGGACCGTCCAGGGCCGCGTCGTGACCGAGACCGGCGGCGCGCTGGCCGGGGTCCAGGCGTCCATCGACGGCACGGACCTCGGAGGCCTTTCGAACCGGTCGGGCCGCTACGTGATCCTGAACGTTCCCGAGGGCGAGCATACGCTCACCGTGGAGAGCCTCGGCTACGGCACGGCCTCCGCTACCATCACCGTCGAGCCCGGTCAGGTGACCACCCAGGACTTCCAGCTCGGCCAGGAGCCCATCGCCCTGGGTGAGGTCCGGGTGACCGTTGGATCGAGGGCGGCCCACACGGCGGCCGACGAGCTGCCGGTTCCCGTGGACGTCTACACCGTGGGTCAGCTCGAGGCGGCCAACGCCCCGGACTTCCTCGGCACCATCGAGGAGATCGCCCCCTCCATCTACGTGCCCCAGGAGCAGATCTCGGATCTGGCCTCGGGCCTCCGGCCGTTCCAGCTCCGGGGCATGAACCCGGACCAGGCGCTGGTCCTCATCAACGGGAAGCGCCGTCACAGGACGGCGTCGGTCGCCGTGTTCGGCAACTCGGCTCCGGGCGCCAGCGGCGTGGACATGAACGCCCTCCCCCAGATGGCCATCGCGCAGGTGGAGGTGCTGAGGGACGGCGCCTCGGCCCAGTACGGCTCCGACGCCATCGCCGGCGTCATCAACCTGGGGCTCAAGAACGAGGCGAACCCCCTGACCGTCGAGGCGTCGGTCGGAAAGTACTACCCCGACGACTTCGACCCGGACGGCTTCCGGAACCGGGTGGCGGCGAACTTCGGAGTGGAGCTCTTCGGCGGAGTCCTGAACCTGACGGGTGAGTACGCTCGCCGGAATCCCACCGAACGGGCCGGGGCGGATCCGCGTCCCCAGCTCATCTGCGGCAACGATCCGTCGCCTCCTCCGGAGTGCGCCGACGGCGGAGACGCGGACGTGGTGGGCGACATCGACGGCGACGGGGTCAACGAGGTCATCGAGAAGAACAACCCGGTGGCACAGCCCAACCACCTCGTGGGGGACGGTTTCTACGAGAACGAGCTCATCTTCGCCAACTACGAGCGTCCCGTGGGCGACGACAGCAATTTCTATCTCTACGGCGGCGCCAGCGCCCGGATGGACCTCCACTCGGGGTTCTATCGGAGGGCCAACGACAATCGGAACTGGCCGACCATCCACCCGGAGGGCTTCCTTCCGACATTCGACGTGGACACCCGGGACCTGCAGCTTTCAACGGGCGTCGAGGGTGAGTGGGGGGACTGGCTCTACGACGTGGGCGGCCAGTTCGGCCAGAACCGCATCGACATCGACATCACGAACACCCACAACGCGTCGCTGGGGCCGTGCCTGAGCAC
>JBKHJU010000199.1:0-4923 GCA_046537985.1 Longimicrobiales bacterium | reverse complement strand
GATGTAGGCCTGGAGCGTTGCCACGAAGAGCTCCAGGACCATGAGGGCGCTGGCCGCGAGCACCGATCCGCCGGCGACCGCCATGTTCTGGTAGACGAAGATCATGCCGATCGCCGCCAGCAGGAGGGTGTGGCCGGCGATCATGTTGGCGAAGAGCCGGACGGCCAGCGCAAAGGGCTTGGTCAGCTTCCCGAGGAACTCCACCGGCGTCATGATGAGGAGCATCACCGGCTTCAGGACCATGGGAAGGCCCTCGGGAACGACGAAGATGGTCTTGGCATATCCCGCCGGGCCGAGCTCACGAAAGCCCGACACCTCCGTCACGATGAAGGCGATGATGGCCAGGGCGGCGGTGACGGAGAGATTGCCCGTGGCCGTCACCCCGAAGGGCGTCAGGCCCAGGACGTTCATGAACAGGATGAAGAAGAAGAGCGTGAGGATCAGCGGGGCGAAGCGATCGGCTCCGTGCCCGATGTTCGCTCGGACGACCTTGTCTCGAAAGTAGAGGATCAAGGCCTCGATCCCATTCTGGAATCCCGACGGCGCCCGGTATGGATCACGCCTGGCGGCGGCCCGACCGAGGGGGATGAAGACGGCGAGGCACAGGATAGCTGCCAGCGCGAGAAACACCGTGTGTCTCGTGGGTGTCAGATTCAGCGTCAGCCCGGCGACCTGGATGGGCTCCATATGGAGGAGCGCGCTGACATCCCAGTGCCAGCCGAAGAACTCGATGTAGCCCCCGTCAGCCAGGTGGTCCTCGATGAATCCGGGCACCTCGCTGATCTCCAGCCCGGCACCATGTCCGGCGTCGGCCGCGCCGTGGGCGTCACCCGCCTGGGAGGCTTCCCCTTGTTCCTGGATCACATTCAGGAGTCCCATGTCTGTCTCAGTCTCTCTTGCCGGGGACGACGTCCGCAGTGAGGAACAGAGGCTCCATCATGGCGAGCACGAACAGAAAACCGGCCAACCCCAGGACGAGAGCGGCCGTCCCGACCCCGTCGAGGCGACCGACTGCGAGGGCCATGACGCCCAGCACCCCGAATCGGGCCAGAATGCCGACGCCCCATGCCGCCAGAAAGCGCTCCGGGTGCCGTCGACCCCATTGCATCAGCCCGAAGGCAGCCAGCTGGACGGGATACGCTGCAACCGCCGCCCACAGCAGGCCCGCCCGTCCGGACGCGTCCAAGAGGGGCCACAAGCCGGTCACCGCGACGGCCAGCACCGCCAGGGCGCCCAATGCGTAGCGGGCCAGGCTCCTCAACCCTGCTCTTCCCCATTCTCTCGATCCGAAGAAAGGGTAATGTTCACGTACAGGTGCCAGAATCCGGCGGCGGCGCCGACCAGCCCCCCGACGACGGTCAGGAGAGGCTCGGTTCCCAGCCTTCCGTCCGCCCAGTTCCCGACGAGCAGGAAGACGAGCGTGGCCAGAGCGAAGGTCAGCCCGTGCCCGGCGAAGCGCGCCGAGGCGGCGATGATATCGTCGGAACCCAGGAGTCCCTTTCTTCCGGAGGAGCTTTCTTCGGATTCGTCCCGTTTCCGACCAGGCCCGCCATTCGTCTCGGCCATGACCCCGCTACCGTCCGCGAGTTTTCGATAGCCTGCTCAAACTAGAAGCTTGTGAAATTTTTCGCAAGCGTGGTCCGGGCAGTCCGCAGCCCTCCCGCGAAAGGCCCGGGAAGGGGGGACCGGGGCGCCCCGGAGACGGCTCCCGAACCCCCCGAAGCGGCTTGACGCCGCGGAAAACGACCATCTATCTTCTCCTGACGTAATCCGGAGGATTCGAAGCCCTCGGGCCACCCGTGATCGGCATGCTCAGGATCCCGACACTCCGCCGATCTTCGTCGCTCCGGATCCACGCCCCCGAGTGAGGGTACGGGCCCACGCTGCCGCCGAAGGGGCCGCCCGCGTCCGAAGACCAGGAGGACGATCGGGTGGGGCTTCCGTGCCGGCCGCTGGCAACGTAATCGAGGAAGCCTCGGAGAAAGGCCCTACAACTATCTGGAAAATCCGGTTCCTGGCCCGGTCTCCTCGACCGACCGCGGAATCTTCTCGAGATCAGGACGACGGATGGCGACAAAGGAACAGCGAGTGGTGCGGGACCGGGATCTGGAGCTCCTGGATCGGGTCCACGAGGTCTCGGCCGCCCTTCGGGGCGAGGTCGCCAAGAAGATCGTGGGGCAGCACGATATCATCGAAGGGCTCCTGACCGCCCTCCTGGCCAACGGTCACGCCCTCCTGGTGGGGGTGCCGGGACTGGCCAAGACGCTGCTGGTCTCCACCCTGGCCGAGTCGCTGGATCTCGACTTCAACCGGATCCAGTTCACCCCGGACCTCATGCCCACGGACATCACGGGCACGGAGGTCATCGAGGAGGACCGGACCACGGGTCGTCGGGTCTTCCGCTTCGTCCGGGGGCCCATCTTCGCCAACGTCGTCCTCGCCGACGAGATCAATCGGACCCCGCCGAAGACCCAGGCCGCCCTGCTCCAGGCCATGCAGGAGCGGGCGGTGACCGCGGCCGGGCAGACCTACGCACTGGAGCCTCCCTTCTTCGTGCTCGCCACGCAGAACCCCATCGAGCAGGAGGGCACCTACCCCCTCCCGGAAGCTCAGCTCGACCGCTTCATGCTCGAGCTCCAGATCGGATACCCGGATCGGGAGGAAGAGGAGGACGTGGCCATGCGAACCACCGGCGAGCCGATGCCCGAGATCGAGCCCGTGGTCTCGGCTTCGGAGCTGGTGGAGCTCCAGCATCTGGTGCGCCGGGTTCCGGCGTCCCCTTCCCTGGTCTCCCTCGCCGTTCGGCTCGCCCGATCGACCCGCCCCGCCGACGAGGAGGCGCCGGCCCTGGTGCGTCGCTACGTGAGCTGGGGAGCGGGTCCCCGAGCGTCCCAGTACCTGGTCCTCGGAGCCAAGGCCCGTGCGGCCTCGCGGGGCGATCCGATCCCGACCTTCGACGACGTTCGGGCCGTGGCTCCGGCCGTTCTCGCCCACCGCCTGGTCCTGAGCTTCGAAGCCGAAGCCGACGGTCGGACCACGCGGGACATCATCGCCGAGCTGGTGGAGGAAACGGAGCGGTGGACCTAGAAGGGAGCGACCAGCCTCCGAGTACCGGGGGCTTTCCTCCGAACAGCGACCGCTACCTTCCCGACACCTTGAGCCTCCCGCCGGGCCGGGGCCGAATCTGCCCGGTGCGTGGAGGCGCTCGACCGGGTGGAGGGGCAGGACCATGACCGGCTACCTGCTGGTCGTGGTCGTGGTGCTCGTCTTCTGCTCCGCGTTCCTCTCGGCCGCAGAGGGCGCGGTCTTCTCCCTGGGCGAGTCCCGGCTCCGGACCCTCCAGCAGGAGGGCTTCGAGGGCTCCGGGGCACTGGCCGAGCTGAGGAGTCGGGCCGGCCCCCTCCACGACGCCGTCTCCCTCCTGAACGGCGTCACGAACCTTGGCGCCATCGGGATCCTGGCGTCCGACGCCACCGCCACCTGGGGCGCCATGGGCGGGATCCTGGCCACCGTCGCCGCGGTTCCCGTCCTCTTCTTCTTCGGAGAGATCCTCCCCCGGTCTCTGGTGAGCCGACGTCCGGTGAGAATGGCCCTCACCGCCGCCCCGGTCCTCATCCGTTTCGAGCGTTGGGTCCGTCCCCTGTCCCGGAACTTCCTCCGACTGGAGGGCGTCCTCTCGGGCCGGAACGGAGACGAGGCGGAGTCCGGCGCCCGCGAGGTCCGGGAGATCAGCGAGATCGGGAAGGAAGAGGGGATCATCGAGGAAGAGGAGCACCTCCTGGTGGAGCGGGCCTTTCGCCTGGACGAGCTCACGACCTGGGATGCCATGACGCCCCGGGTGGACATCTTCGCCTGGGAGGACTCCCTGAAGCTTTCGGACATCGTGAAGGAGCTCGAGCACGTCCCCTTCTCCCGGGTCCCCATCTACAGCGATACCGTGGACGACGTGACCGGCATCCTCTACATCCGGGAGGCGTACGAGTCGTACGTGGCCGGAAACGAATCCGTGGCCCTCTCGGCCATCTCCCGGGATCCCTTCTTCGTGCCCGGCTCCCTCTCCCTGGCGAAGCTTCTCCGGGACTTCCAGGCCCGGCGCATCCACATGGGGATCGTGGCCGACGAGTTCGGGGGGACCGACGGCCTGGTGACCCTGGAGGACGTTCTCGAGGAGCTCGTGGGAGAGATCGTAGACGAAACCGACGTGGACGAAGAGCCGCTGCGACGGATCTCCCGCTCCGAGCTCGTGGCCGAAGGAAGCGTGGACCTGCGGGAGATCAACTACGCCTTCAACGTGACCCTGCCCCAGCTCGAGCACCGGTCCCTCAACGGCTTCATTCTGGAGGAGTTGGGGCGGGTGCCCGAAAACGGCGAGGTCTTCGAGGAGCAGAGCGTACGCTTCGAGATCCTGGAAGCCACCGGGACCCAGGTGGTGCGGGTCCGGCTGACAAAGCTTCCGGCATCCGACGACGAGGCGGCCTGAGCGCGAGCGACCATCCCGGGCGACCCGCCCGCCATCCCCAGG
Organism: Longimicrobiales bacterium; assembly: GCA_046537985.1. Taxonomy (GTDB): domain Bacteria; phylum Gemmatimonadota; class Gemmatimonadetes; order Longimicrobiales; family Gaopeijiaceae; genus JBKHJU01. The sequence goes on along the minus strand of JBKHJU010000199.1, from coordinate 401 downwards.
ACTTCGTCGACGACCGCAGCAGCCTCCGAGAGCCCATCCATGGCCATCATCATCCCGTTTCGAGGAAAGACGCCCCGGATCGCCGACGACGCCTTCGTCGCCCCCACGGCGGTGCTCATCGGCGACGTGACGGTGGGGTCCGAGTCCAGCATCTGGTTCGGCGCCGTCATCCGGGGCGACGATCCGGACCACGGCATCCGCGTCGGACGGCGGACGTCGGTTCAGGAGAATTGCGTCATCCATGTGGGCCATTGGGGTCCCACCATCGTGGGGGACGACTGCACCGTCGGCCACGGGGCCATGTTCGAGTGTTGCACCATCGGAGACGGCACCACCGTTGGGATGAATTCCGTGATCCTCCAGAACGCCGTGATCGGATCCCGGTGCGTCATCGCCGCCGG
>JBKHJU010000198.1:0-4935 GCA_046537985.1 Longimicrobiales bacterium | reverse complement strand
GAGTTCCTCTATCCGGCCATGGAGGACTTCCGGGTGGAGATCCGTCTGTCGGACGGGCCCAAGGCCCAGAGCGTGACGATGAATGTGGAGCAATTCACCCTGGTGGGGGCCACCACCCGGTTCGGCCTCCTGACCGCACCCATGCGGGCCCGCTTCGGCATCGTCCAGCGGCTGGGCTTCTACCCGGCCGAGGAGCTGGCGTGGATCGTCGAGCGAAGCGCCGAGATCCTCGGGGTCCGGGCCACGGAGGAGGGAGCCCTGGAGCTTGCCAGGCGGGCTCGGGGCACCCCCCGGGTGGCCAACCGGCTCCTCCGCAGGGTGCGGGACTTCGCCGAGGTCCGGGCCGACGGCATCATCGACCGGGGCACGGTCGACGGGGCCCTGGAGATGCTCGACGTGGACGAGTACGGCCTCGACGAGATGGACTCCCGGATCCTCAAGACCATCATCGAGAAGTTCGACGGGGGGCCGGTGGGCCTGAACTCGCTGGCCGTGGCCCTGGGAGAAGACGCCCTCACCCTGGAAGAGGTCTACGAGCCCTTTCTCATCCAGGAGGGCTTTCTCATGCGGACCCATCGCGGCAGGGTGACCACTCCCCGGGCTTACAGTCGTCTCGGATACGCACTTCCGGAGGAGATGCGCCGACCCGCCGACGACGGTCAATCCACGCTGTTCTGATCGGCGTCCATCTCCGCATCCGTCCGCTCCGTCCACCCCTTGCTCCGACCCCGTCCGGTCCCGCCCCTTCGTTGAAGACCTCGGACTTCGATTACGAGCTGCCCGAAGGACGGATCGCCCGCTACCCTGCGGAGCGGCGGGACGAGAGCCGTCTCCTGGTCCTTCCCCGGAACGGGGGATCCATCCGGCATCTCCGCTTCTCGGACCTGCCGGAGCTCCTGGAGCCGGACGACGTCGTCGTCCTGAACGAGAGCCGCGTTCTCCAGGCCCGGCTCCTGGGTGAGAAGCCCACGGGAGCGCCGGCCGAGATCCTGTTGCTGCGGCCCCACGTTCCGGAAGCGAGCGCGGATCGATCGATGGAGATGGGCGCTGCCGAGCCCGGGGAGGCGGAAGCGGACCGTGCGGAGAATGGCTCGGGGGGCGAGATGTCGGCGGCGGCGATCTCGAACACCTGGTCAGAGACCAGGCTCTGGGAAGCGCTGGTGCGTCCCGGGAGCAAGCTGAAGCCGGGACGACGGGTGGTGATCTCGCCGGAGCTGGAGGTCGCCATCCTCGACTCCACTCCCGAGAACGGGAGGGTGGTGCGTCTCGAGACGGAGTTGACCGTCAGCGAGGCCCTGGAGCGGTACGGACACATGCCCCTTCCCCCCTACCTCGACCGCGAGGACGAGCCCCTGGACCGGAGTCGGTATCAGACCGTATACGCCCGCCGGACCGGTTCGGTGGCGGCACCCACGGCCGGCCTCCACTTTACCGAGGGGCTCCTCCGGAGGATCCGGCGGAAGGGCGTCTCCCTGGCCCGCATCGCTCTCCACGTGGGGGTGGGAACGTTTCGCCCGGTGGAAGAGGAGGATCCCGAGGATCACCCCATGCACGCCGAGGTCTACGACGTATCGTCGACTGCCGCGACGACCATCAACCGGGCGCGTGAGGCTGGCGGCCGGGTCTGGGCCGTGGGGACCACCGTCGTCCGGACCCTGGAGAGTGTCGCGGCCGACGACGGAACGATCCGACCCGAGAGCGGAAGCACCGACCTCTTCATCGCCCCGGGCTACTCCTTTCGGGCGGTGGACGCCCTGGTGACCAACTTTCATCTTCCCCGCTCGACCCTCCTCATGCTGGTGAGCGCCTTCGGAGGCCGGGAGCGGGTCCTGGACGCCTACGAGGAGGCGGTCCGGGAGGGCTACCGCTTCTACTCCTACGGCGACGCCATGGCGCTGTGCTGATTAATCACCCGCTCATCCGCCGACCCTTCTGATGTTCGAGTTCACTCTCCACGCCACCGACGGTTCGGCCCGGGCGGGCACGTTCGCGACGCCCCACGGTTCCCTCGGGACTCCGACCTTCATGCCCGTGGGGACCAACGGTTCCGTGAAGGGGGTGTCGGTGGAAGAGCTGGTGGAGATGGAGGCCGGGATGATCCTGGCCAACACCTATCATCTCTTCCTCCGACCCGGAGAAGACGTCGTGCGCCGGCTCGGCGGGCTCCACGACTTCATGCGGTGGCCTGGTCCCATCCTCACCGATTCGGGGGGATTCCAGGTCTTCTCCCTGGGGGACATCAACGAAGTCCGGGACGACGGCGTGGTCTTCCAGAACCACCTGGACGGAACCCGTCACCTCTTCACGCCGGAGCGGGTGATGGAGATCCAGCGGGCCCTGGGAGCCGACGTGATCATGGCCTTCGACGAGTGCCCGCCGGGTGGGGTCTCCCGGGACGTCGTGAAGGAGGCCAACGAGCGGACCCTCCGGTGGCTCGAGCGCTGCCGGGACCGTTTCGCGGAGCTCCAGAGGGCGGAGCTCCAGCGGGAGGACGGAGCCCTTCCACAGGCCCTCTTCCCGGTCCTCCAGGGGGGAATCCACGTCGATCTGCGCCTGGAGCACGCCCGGGCGTACCGGCAGGTGGACGACTGGAAGGGGATGGCGATCGGGGGACTCAGCGTCGGCGAGGCGAAGCCGGACATGTGGCCCGTGGTGGAAGCTCTGGACGGAGAGATCTCCACGGAGATTCCCCGGTACCTCATGGGAGTGGGTTACCCGGACGACATCCTGGAGGCGGTGGCCCGGGGGTGTGACATGTTCGACTGCGTCGCTCCGACCCGGAACGCACGCCACGCGACGGTATGGAGCGCTCACGAGGGACAGCTGAACCTGAAGGGGGCCCGCTTCGCCGAGGACACGGATCCCATCGATCCCGAGTGCGGCTGCCACACCTGCCGGAAGTACGACCGGGCATACCTCCGCCACCTCATGAAGTCCGGCGAGCTCCTGGGCCTCCGGCTCTGCTCCATCCACAACCTCCACTTCCTCGTCGAGCTCACCCGGAGTGCGCGGAAGCGGATCCTCGACGGGAGTTTCTCGTCTTGGTGCGGGGAATGGCTGGAACGGTACAGGGGCGGCGGGGGTTAGAACTTCCGCTCGATTCCCGCAGGCTCTCGGCGCGTTCCCCCAGACTCCGGAGAACTCTGTGTACCCAGTGTCGGCGATCCTCCTGGCCGCTCCCCGTGAAGGAGGAAGCGGGACCATGGTCTTTGTGCTCCAGATGGTGGCCATCTTCGCCATCTTCTGGTTCCTCCTCATTCGCCCCCACCGAAAGGAGCAGCAGAAGCACGAGGAGATGATCGGGAGCCTGAAGAAGGGCGACGAGGTCGTCACCAACGGGGGGATCATCGGAAAGATCATCCACGCCGACGGAGACCGCCTGACGATCAAGACGGCGGAAGACACGAGGCTGGTGGTCCAGCGGGGACGGATCGCCCAGCGGGCCGGATCCGAGCCGGAGGAATCGTCGTAGGGGAATCTTAGCCCGAGTGACCGTGCCGGTGCCATCCGGGACGGGCGCCCGACTCGAAGCAGCCGCAGGAAGGTAGTTCCCACCGGAAGCGGGAAGGACTGGAATCCATGGCGATACGAGACATCGAGCTCCTGGGGAGCGAGGCGCTCCGACTTCCGGGAGAGGAGATCACGGCCTTCGACGAGGAGCTGGCCGCCCTCGTCGAGGACATGTTCGAGACCATGTACCACGCCGAGGGGATCGGCCTGGCCGCTCCCCAGATCGGGGTGGCCCTGCGGGTGTTCGTGGTGGACATTCCGGGTGAGGAGACCGAAGAAGGGGGCGAGGGATTCCGGGCCGCCCTCGTGAATCCGGAGATCGCGGCCCTGAGCGAGGAGACGGAGAAGGCCCCCGAGGGCTGCCTCAGCATTCCGGGCCTGGAGGGCGTCGTGGAGCGTCCGGCATCGGTGGTGATGAAGGGGCTCGATCCCGCGGGTGAGCCCATCCGGGTGGAAGCTACGGGTCTGGTGGCCCGGGCCCTCCAGCACGAGCTCGATCACCTGGACGGGATTCTCTTCCTGGATCGGCTCGGTCCCCTGAAGCGGAAGATGCTCCTGAAGAAGTGGCGCAAGACCCAGGGAGAGCGGGTCACGGAGGACGAGGCCGTCTCCCTGTGAGGATCCTCTTCTGGGGAACCCCGACCTTCGCTCTTTCGTCTCTTCGGGCCCTCGACGGCGAGGGACACGAGATCGTGGGCGTGGTCACCCAGCCGGACCGCCCCGCGGGTCGGGGAAGGGAGCTGACCCCTTCTCCGGTGAAGGTCTGCGCCACCGAAGAGGGCTTCCCGGTCCTGACGCCCGAGCGACCCCGGGGCGACGACTTCCTGGAACGGATCGCCGACCTTCGTCCGGAGATCTCCGTGGTCGTGGCGTACGGCCACATCCTCCCCCGTGAAGTCCTCGACCTGCCGCTGCGGGAGTCCATCAACGTCCATGCCTCCCTGCTTCCGAAGCTTCGGGGGGCGGCGCCCGTCACCTGGGCCATCGCCCGGGGATACGATACGACGGGAGTCACGGTGATGAAGATGGTGGAGGCCATGGACGCCGGTCCCATCCTGTTCCAGCTGGAGGAACCCATCGGGCCGCGGGAGACGGCCACCGAGCTGGGATCCCGCCTCTCGGAGGTGGGGGCGGCGGCCCTCGTGGAAGCCCTGGCCCTCATGGAGGCCGAGGCCCTGGATCCCCGGGAGCAGGACGAGTCGGAGGCGACCTACGCCCCCAAGGTGGACCGGGCGACCGCCCGCGTCGACTGGCGCCGGAATGCCGTCGCCGTCTCCGACTGGATCCGGGCCATGGATCGGATCCCGGGTGCGTGGACCATCCTGGACGGCGACCCGGTCAAGCTCTTCCGTCAGGTTCCCCTGGACGAGCACGAGCACGACGAGGACCCGGGCCGCATCCTGGTGGCCGATCCGGAGCACGGGT
>JBKHJU010000197.1:0-4939 GCA_046537985.1 Longimicrobiales bacterium | reverse complement strand
ATCCGGCCCTGGTGGACGCGCTGGAGTCGGGGCTGCCCCTTCGACTGGAGATCGTCACCCAGCTCTGGCGTGACGGATTCTTCGACAGCCAGATGGGCCAGTCCCTCTGGCGCGCGAACGTCTTCTACGACGGCCTGGACGAGGCGTTCGTGCTCCAGGTCGAGGGTCCGGCGGACGAGGGCGTCGGGAGAATCGGGAGGGGCGGCACGGAAGGGCGTCCCGACGGGATCGGGGGCGCCGACACGGTCCGGTCCTTTTCCAGCGTGGAGGATCTCCAGAACGCCTTCCCCCGGCTGATCGAGCCGTCCCTCCGGCCCGATGAGGAGGGCCGCTACTACTACCTGGCGCGGCTCTCGGTGGAAACCCTCTCCCTCTCCGACCTCGAGGAGCTGCGCCGGTGGCTTCGGGGCGAGCTGGCTCCCGCCATCGCGGGGGACGGAGACGTGGAAGGCGCGGCGGAGCGAGGCCTCCGGAGAACCGTGATCCGACTCCTCGGAATGCCGACCCGGCGATTCGACGCCCGCACCTCCACCTTCGAACACTCCCCGGACGGAGGCTGAGAGGGCGGAGAGGGCGGAGGGAAGCGAGGAGGCTGAGCTGGGCTGGACGCGGCCTCGGACCCGCGAATGTCAGAAGGAAGCCCTCCGCACCGTGATCTCCCGGATGAAGGCCTCGTCGGGCTCGACTCCGATTCCCGGCCCGGTGGGGATCCTGAGACCCCCGTCCTCGAGGACGAAGGGGGGAGCCACCAGGTCCCGCTCCCAGTAACGGGCGCTCTCGGACAGATCTCCCGGTAGGGTGAAGCCGGGGAGGCCCGCCAGGGCCAGGTTGTGGGCCCTACCCACCCCCGATTCGAGCATTCCACCACACCAGAGCGGCACGCCCCGGTCGAGGCAGACGTCGTGGGCCCGGACCGCAGCGCCGAGTCCTCCCATTCGTCCGGGCTTGATGTTGACGATCCTGCACGCCCCCAGCTCCAGGGCCACCTCCACATCGGCGCTGGACGCCAGGGATTCGTCGAGACAGAGCGGGGTCTCGAGTGCCTCCTGGAGACGGGCATGCCCCAGGAGATCGTCGGCGGGAAGGGGCTGCTCCAGCATGAGGAGGTCGAAGGCGTCGAGCTCCTTTAGGCGAGGAAGGTCGTCGAGCCGGTAAGCCCCGTTCGCGTCGGCCAGGAGATCGATCTCCCAGCCGAACCCGCTCCGAAGCGAGCCCAAGGTCTCCACGTCCCGGCCCGGCTCGATCTTGACCTTCACCCGCCGGTATCCCCGGGCCAGATGATCCTCCACCGTCCGGAGCAGCTCCTCCGTAGACGATCGGAAGCCGACGCTCACCCCGACCGGGACCCACTCGGCCCGCCCGCCCAGGGCCTCGGCAAGGGAGATCCCCCGGAGCTTGGCCGCCAGGTCCCACGCGGCCATCTCCACCGAAGCCCGAGCCATGGGGTGTCCCTGAATCCAGGCGAAGGGGGACATGACGTCCGACGGAGACGAGAGAAACGAGGGAATCGCTTTCCCGGGGAGGTCGGGAAGGAGGTACCGGGTGAGGAGGAGCCAGGCCGTGTCCGTGGTCTCGCCGGTATAGCCCGGGTCCTCGAGTGCGACGCACTCGGACCAACCGGCCGCGCCGCCTCCCTCCAGGCGCAGGAGCAGGATCCGCCGTTCGGAGCGGATCCCGTTCCGGGCCCGGAACGGTTCCGCCAGGGGGAGACGGGCCTCCAGGAGCTCGGCCCTCTCGATGCGGAGGGTCACGGAGCAGTCCCGCGCTTCAAGGGGTCGGGACGGAGCGTCGCACGCTCACGCCCCGGAACCCGAGGGGCCGTCCACCCGCAGACACTCCCGGAGGAGGCCGTCCAGCTCCGGAAGGGAGTCCTTGTCACGCACGTTGAGACATCGGAAGCCCGTCAGCTCTTCGACCAGAGCCACTCCGGCCCGGGTGTTGGAGGTGATTCCCGTGACCAGGTCCGGCTTCGTGCCGAAGGCGTCGGTCACGCCCACGACGGCGTATGGATCCGACGCGCAGAGCACCGTCATCTTCACGGCGTCCTCGAGCATGGCCACGGCCGCCTCTCCGTTGTACGGCTCCATGGGAGACGCACCCACCTCCACGACGGCCACCTCGGACGCGGTGGCGGCCATCCGGGCCAGGAGAATGTTCAGCGCTTCCCGAAACTCGTCCTCTGGGTGAACGGTGGAGGGAAGCCCCACGTCCACGAAGTCCATGACGCTGTCCGCGCCGGCATCCAGCATGCTGAGCATGTCCCGTGCCCGGCCGGCACCCGTGACTTTCGCCGCGACGACACGGAGGCCCATGGACTTTAGCCTCCTCACCAGCACCCGGCCCGCCGTCGTCTTCCCGGCGGACATGGAGGTCCCGATGATGAGAATCGTGGGTATGTCGTATTCCACGCGGGACTCGGGAGCCTCCACGAAATCCCGCATGCGCACCTTGGCCCCGTTCCGGGTCACGTGGGCCCGGTAGCGGATCTCGGGAAGCTCCGGCATGAGCATGGACTGGGAGGTGCATCGGCCGAGAAGGCCGCCTCCGGTCAGGATCTCCATACGCCCGTCCTCCGTCACCTCCTCCCAGCTTCCCGTGGCTTCCAGGGTCGCGTACCGCTTTCCGAGGGCGCCGACGATCATATCGCCCTCGGCCAGCTCGACCATCCGCCCGGTGGTCAGCTCCATCATCCGCTCGCTGGAGCGGGTCAGCACTTCGGCCACGACGTAGTCCCCGGTGGCCCACTCCGCCAGTTCCAGGGGGGTCGTGTCGTAGGGGACCGCGGCCAGGTCCGAGATCCGGGTCATGGAAGCGTGGAAGTGCCGCTCCGGGGACCCCGAGACCCCGCCGAAGTGGGTCGTCGACCCCTCCGCGGACGCTGCCGCGGAAGGAGGGCGTTTTCGGCGAAATCCTTCGGTCATCGGCTCACTGATCCCTGCCATGGGTACCGGCGTCCACCACGGTGCGGCCTTCCGCCTCCGTCCCGACGGACCGTGGGGATCCGAAGGTGGACGAGGAAGTGGGAGACGCGGAAGTCGACTCGACCGTATGCGCCGCTCCTTCGCCCGTCGTCTCGAAGTGGGGAAGGAGGCAGATCCCGGCCAGGAGGGCGGCACGCTCCGGCATCTTCTCCACCTCGGCGTATTCGTGATCCGCGTGGGCACCGTCGCCGATACAACCGAGGCCGTCCAGGGTGGCGGTATACCGGGACGTGATGTTTCCGTCGGAGGCTCCACCCGACGTCCCCTGCTTCAGTTCCAGGCCCAGGGCCCGGCCCACGATCCGCGCGCCCTCCCACAGCGCCTGGTTCCGGGGCGTTCTCTCCATGGGGGGACGTCCCACCTCGCCGACGATCTCCACCTTCGTCCCCGGCGTGGCCGGAGCGGCCTCGGCCAGCTCTTTCATCCGCTCCTCCACCCAGCGCCCGTCCTCGACGGTCCGGACCCGGACGTCCACCACCGCCGTCGCTTCGGCGGCCACCACGTTGGGACGGGTGCCTCCCTTGATCTGCCCCACGTTCACCGTGATTCCCCGACGAGCGTCCGAGATGGCGTGCAGCTTCTGTATCACGTGGGAGAGCTCCTGGATGGCGCTGGCTCCCTCCTGGGGAGCCAGCCCGGTGTGGGAGCTCCGGCCGGTGACCCGGACGTCGAAGCGTCCCACGCCGCGGCGGGCCGTCTTCAGCTTGCCGTCGAGATCGAGACCGGGCTCGAGGACGAGGGCCCGGCAGGCCTTCCGGGCCAGGCGCCGGATCCGGTGCTCCGACTCCACGCTCCCGATCTCCTCGTCGGAGTTGAGGAACACCACGGGCGTGACCTCCGGCTCGATTTCCAGCTCGCCCAGGGCCCGGAGGGCGAACGCGAGCTGGGCCAGTCCTCCCTTCATGTCGAAGATCCCGGGCCCCGTCATGCGACCGTTGTTCCGCTCGATGGGCATGCGCTCCAGGGTCCCGCTGGGCCACACCGTGTCCACGTGCCCCAGGATGAGCTGGTACGGGCGTCCCTTCACCCGGGGTCGGGGGCGAGAGAGGAGCTGGCCACCGGTCATCGTGCCGGCATACCGACGCACGGAGTGCCCCGCCCCTTCGAAGGCCTCGCCCAGGAGCCGGAAGACCTCTTCCTGGAGCTCCGGACGGGTGGTCGGGCTCTCGGCCCGGACGAGCATCTCCAGGAAGCTCGCCATCTCGTCTTCCCGCTCCTCGAGCCAGGACAGGACGCTGGGAAGAGCCGCATGAGGCTGCAGCCCGAGATCCACGCCGAAAGCCACGCCGCTCACCGCTTGAACCCCGCCGGGAAGGGGAACTCCCGGGTGTCTCGAATCTCGGCGTAGCGGCCGGGGCTCAGGTAGGCCAGGAGAGGCGTGCGCTCGAAGATCCGCTCGGCCGTCACCTCGGTCGCCCGGACCGCGTCTCGGAGGGCTCGGGCCGCCACGATCTTCCCTGCGATCAGGCTCCACGAGCCGAAGTCGTCGACGATCCTCTCGAGCCGGCACTCCAGCACCAGGTAGGCGTCCCGAAGGACGATCCCGTCGACCTCCTTCGCCGGCTCGGTGGGGAGCGACTCCAGCCCCGGCGTCGGCTCGTCCTCCCCGCACCGGACCTGGGACGTGAGGCTGGTCACGACCACCTGATCGGGAAGGGGAAAGCTCACGGTGAACGCCTTCTCCGACCGGATGTTCTGGTACGTCCGGTGGGAGGGGGTGCAGACGAATCCGAACCGGTTGTCCCAGCCCAGGGGCGTGGCCATGTGCTTCGGCGCCAGATCGTGACCGTCCCCCTCCCGCGTCCCGACCACGACCAGCGGAGCGACGGTGAAGACCCGGTTCCAGACGGGATGCGCCAGATCGAGCTCCACCTTCTCTCCGATCTCTCCGATTTCCGACGACGTCATCCGCTTTCTCCGTTGATTCCCGTCTGGATGCCCTGGTACATGCCCGCGCG
>JBKHJU010000196.1:0-4947 GCA_046537985.1 Longimicrobiales bacterium | reverse complement strand
GTCCGGGATCGACGCGGACGCCCAGGCCGCCGAAGCGGACCTCGGGTCGGAGCCTGTCCCGACGGAGACGCCGCGGCCTACCTTCGGAAATCGTTCTCCCGAGGAAAAGGCTCAGCGCCTGGCCCGGGTCCTGGTCTCCGACATGATCACCTACAATCCGACCATGTACGAGACGGCGCTGGCCCGTGGCTCCTTGAAGGAAGACTTCGCCGACGAGATCGAGAAGTCCTGGGAGGAGTACGTGGAGCAAGTCGGTGAAGAGCTGGCCCACTCCACCTCGTACTGGACCGAGGCCCTCAACGACATCCTGGCCAGGGGCGACAAGACCTTCTGAGACGTCTCCCGTTCAGGGGATGAACACTCCATCCTTCCCGGTTTAGAATGCGCCGGAGGCCGGGAGCCCCTAATCCCCGGTGACACGGGGATTTCCTGGCCGGGATCCTCCACCCGGAATCCCCAAGACCCGTCAACTTCGACACGCGGCACGAGCGTACGGAACCTACATGACGAAGGACGACCTGAACCACCTGGAAGGGCTGGGAGAGCGGATCATCGAGCTACGGGGGTATCTTTGACCTCCCGAACCGGGAGAGCCGTGTTCGCACCCTCGAAGAACAGATGGCCGCGCCATCGTTCTGGGACGACCCCGATCAGGCACGGGAGATCATCGACGAGGCCAATCGGCTGAAGGAGTGGATCGAGCCCTGGCAGGAACTCTTCGAAAAGGCCGAGGAGCTCGAAGAGCTGGGTGCACTTCTCCAGGAGGAGCGGGACGAAGAGCTGGAGGAGGAGTGGCGAAACGAGCTGACATTCCTGGAGAAGGGCGTCGAGGAGCTCGAGCTGAAAACCATGCTCCAGGGTGAAGAGGACCAGAGGGACGCCATCCTGACCATCCATCCCGGAGCCGGGGGAACGGAGTCCCAGGACTGGGCCGAGATGCTCCTGCGCATGTACACCCGCTGGGCCGAGCGCCACGGCCACAAGGTGGCGGTCCTGGATCTCCAGCCCGGCGAGGAAGCAGGGATCAAGAGTGCCTCCCTCGAGATTCGAGGCCCGTACGCCTACGGATTCCTGAAGGCGGAAAAGGGGGTGCATCGCCTGGTCCGGATCTCGCCCTTCGACTCCCAGTCCCGGCGCCACACGTCCTTCGCCAGCGTCTTCGTCTACCCGCAGGTCGAAGACGATATCGAGGTTGAGATCGACGAGAGCGACCTCCGGATCGACACGTTCCGGGCATCCGGGGCCGGCGGACAGCACGTGAACAAGACGGACTCGGCCATCCGCATCACCCACGAGCCCACGGGGATCGTGGTCTCCTGCCAGCAGGAGCGCTCCCAGCACAAGAACCGGGCGACGGCCATGAAGATGCTCCGGGCCGCCCTGTACGAGCGGGCGCTCGAAGAGAGGGAGAAGGAGAAAGCGGCGCTGGAAGCCACCAAGAAGGACATCGGATGGGGCAGCCAGATTCGCTCCTACGTGCTCCACCCCTACACCCTGGCCAACGACCATCGAACGGAGATGAAGGTGTCGGACGTGGGCAGCGTCCTCGACGGTGAGCTCGACCCCTTCATCGAGGCCTACCTCAAGATGTACGGCGCGGCGACGGCCGCGTGAGCGCACCCGAAGCCGAGCCGAGCACCGATCCGAGATCGACGGACGCTTCCGCCGAAGGTCCTTCCGACCCCCAGGACATGGATTCGACCTCCACCGAAGAGCTGAACCAGATACGACAGGCCCGCATCGACAAGCTCCGGGAGCTGAGGGAGCGGGGAATCGAGCCGTACGCCTACCACTATGATCCCTCCCATTCCAGCGTGGAGGCCCGGGCGCTCTTCGAAGACGCCGAGGAGGCCGACGACCTGGACGACGACGGGCACGGCGAAACCGTGAGCCTGGCGGGACGGATGGTGAGTTGGCGGGCCCACGGCAAGAGCGCCTTCGCCGACCTCGAGGACCAGAGCGGTCGGATCCAGCTCTATTTTCGGAAGGATGTCCTGGGAGGCGAGGCTTTCGACGAGCTCGACCTCCTGGATCTGGGAGACTGGATCGGCATCGAGGGTCCCCTCTTCCGGACCCGGATGGGTGAGGTCACGGTTCGGGTCACGTCGTACCGGCTTCTGAGCAAGTCCCTCCGGCCGCTCCCCCTGGGGAAGGTGGAGGTGGACGACGAGACGGGGGAACGGGTGGTCCACTCGGGGTTCGCCGACACCGAGAGCCGCTACCGCCAGCGGTATGCGGATCTGGCGGTCCATCCCGAGGTCCGGGAGGTCTTCCGCACTCGGGCCCGGATGATCAAGGCCCTCCGGGACTTCATGGACGGCAGGGACTTCCTGGAGGTGGAGACTCCGGCGCTGCAGCCTCTGTACGGAGGGGCCACGGCCCGTCCATTCGTCACCCACCACAACACGCTGGATCGCCGGCTCTTTCTCCGGATCGCCGACGAGCTTTACCTGAAGCGCCTCATCGTGGGGGGATTCGAGCGAGTCTACGAGATCGCAAAGGATTTCCGGAACGAGGGAATCGACCGGTCCCACAACCCGGAGTTCACCATGCTCGAGTTCTACCAGGCGTACGCCGACTACCGGCAGATGATGAACCTGGTGGAGGAGCTCCTGACCCACACCGCCGAGGAGACCACCGGTGGAAGCGTGGTGACCTTCCAGGGGGCCGAGCTCCGCTTCGAGGCGCCCTTCCGACGGATCTCCTTCCTGGACGCCCTCCGAGCGGCCCTGGGCACCGACCCGGCGCATCTCGACGACCAGAGCCTCCGGGACCGGGCCGAGGAGCTCGGCATTCCCGAGCTGGCGGGAGCCGGACGGGGCAAGCTCCTGGACAAGCTCTTCGGGGAGCTGGTTGAGCCGGACCTCGTCCAACCCACCTTCGTCCTCGACTACCCGCGGGAGCTCAGCCCCCTGGCCAAGGCGAAGAGGAGCACCGGGCGTGCCAGAGAGGACGCCGACGGACGGGGACCCCCCGTCGGCGACGCCACGACGGACCGGCCCGCCGGGAAAGACGGCCTGGAGCTCACGGAGCGCTTCGAGCTCTACGTGGCCTCCATGGAGATCGCAAACGCCTTCTCCGAGCTCAACGACCCCATCGACCAGCGTCGCCGCTTCGAGGAGCAGACCCGCCTCGGGGCCGAGGGAGACGAGGAGGCGCACCGAATCGACGAGGACTACATCCGGGCCCTCGAGTACGGGATGCCACCGACGGGCGGTGTGGGAATCGGCGTGGATCGCCTGGCCATGATCCTCACCGATCAGCCCTCCATGCGGGACGTGATCCTCTTTCCGATCCTCCGGGAATGAACCGCCACAATCTCCGACTCGCCTGGTTCATCGCCCGGAGGTACCTGGCTCCCCAGGGCCAGGGACGGCTCCTCTCCTTCATCACCTGGATCGCCCTGGGGGGCGTGACCGTCGGCGTCACGGCCCTCATCGCCGTCATCGGCGTCATGACCGGCATGCAGGAGGATCTCCAGGACAAGATCCTCGGATCCAGCCCCCACATCATCGTCCTCCAGCGGGGGAGCAGCCTTCGGATGGACGACTGGCGCTCGGTCCGGGATTCCGTGCTCACCGTGGACGGGGTGGAGGCGGCGGCTCCCTTCCTCCTCACGGAGGTCGCCCTCATGCGGGAGGAGTACGCCCAGCCCGCGGACCTCTACGGCATCCCCATGGGCGAGGACCTCCCTCCCGTGACCGAGATGGAGGAGGAGATCCGGACCGGGGTCCACTCCCTCCAGGCCACCGAATCGGGGCTCACACCCCTCCTGGTGGGAAGCCGTCTGGCCGATCGGATGCAGGTGTTCCAGGGAGACACCCTCGTCCTCATCTCCCTGGAGAACATCCGGACGAATCCCCTGGGAGGGCTCGATCCGGCGATGCGCCAGTTCGAGGTCACGGGCACCTTCACCACGGGGATGTACGACTACGACGTCCGCAACATATACGCCCCCTTGCCGGCGGTGCAGGACCTCCTGGATCTCGAAGAGGGGGACCGGGTGTCGGGGATCGGGGTGCGGACCGTGGACCCGTGGCAGGTGGACGAGATCGAATCCCGGCTCCGGGAGGCGCTCCGATTTCCCTACTACGTGCAGAGCTGGACCACGACCAACAGCTCGCTCTTCGCGGCCCTCACGCTGGAGAAGCTCGCCCTGGGCGTGATCCTATTCCTGATCGTCGTGGTGGCGGCCTTCAACATCGTGAGCACCCTGGTCATGGTGGTGGTGAACCGGACCCGGGAGATCGGGATCCTCAAGTCCATGGGGATGAAGGACAAGACCGTGCTCCAGATCTTCAAGCAACAGGGGCTGGCCATCGGCGTGGTGGGCACGGTGCTCGGGACCGGGCTGGGCCTGCTCCTCGTCTGGCTCCTGGACACGTACGAGTTCATCGAGCTGCCGGGCGATGTCTACTTCGTGGACACGCTGCCGGTGGCCCTCGACCCGGTGGACCTGGCCCTCATCTTCGTTCTCAGCGTTCTGGTCGCGTTCGCGGCCACCATCTACCCGGCCCGACAGGCGTCGCGGATGGTGCCGGTGGAGGCGATCCGCCATGAGTAGCACGCCCCGGTCGACGGACCTGCCGCGCCCGGATCCGGCCGGGGAGGCGGCGGCGCCGCAGCACGCCCCGAGCATCGTCGTCCAGGCCACCCGGCTGCGGAAGGTGTACAGCGGTGGCGGGGGGACAGAACTCACGGTGCTGGACGGTGTAGACCTCCGGGTGGCGCGGGGCGAGGCGGTGGCGATCATCGGTGCCAGCGGGGCGGGCAAGTCGACGCTTCTGCACCTGCTGGGCGGGCTGGACCGACCGACAGGCGGGGAAGTCCGGATCGCGGGCCGCGTCCTCGGGCAGCTGGCCGGGGCGGAGCTGGCGGCGTTCCGGAACCGGGTCATCGGGTTCGTGTTCCAGTTCCACCACCTGCCCCGGGAGTTCACCGCGCTGG
>JBKHJU010000195.1:0-4963 GCA_046537985.1 Longimicrobiales bacterium | reverse complement strand
GCTCCGGCCCGGGTCGGCAGCCAGGTACCGTCCGCGAACCAGACGTCGTTGGTAACGTTCACCAGGAAGTCGGCCCCGTCCCTCCGGTACTCCCGGGACGCGTCGGGCAAGGCCGACTCGAAGCAGATGAGGACCCCGAAGCGAGGAGCGGAGCCCGAGGGATCTCCACCCGGAAGGGGCACCGGGTCGCCGGCGTCGCCCGGAGTGAGCTCCCCGGCTCCCTCCGCTCTCCCGGATCCACCCGCTCCCACGGCTTCCAGGAGGCCCTCCGGAACGGGGAGGAATGCCGGAAGGAGTCGCGGCGCCCGCTCCACCACGGGCACCAGGAAACGCTTCCGGTAGACGGACCGCAGCTCCCCGGTTGTGTCCGCCGACGGGACGAAGAGGAACGTGGCGTTGTACTCGGCGGCTTGGATGCCGCCGGGCTCGACTCCCGACCCGGCCGGGCCTCCGGCCCCGACCTCCACGGCCCCGAAGAGGAGGGGTGCCTCCTCCTCGCCGGCGGCTCTCTCCACCACCGCACCCACCGTCTCGCGGCGGGAGGACGGTGGAAAGGGAATGGTGGTCTCGGGCCAGACCAGGAGATCCGGATCCCCGAACGAGCTCCTTCCGTCCCCGAATCCCATCTCCCGGAGCTGACCCCGGGTCACGTCCATGGCTCGTGCCGGATCGGCCTTCACCTCGGCCGAGACCTGCGTCCGGGCGAGGGCGAGGCGGGCCACGGGAGCCGTGGGAAGCGTCGCGGCTCGCCACAAGCCCCACGTCGCGGGAACGACGAGGACGACGGCCAACGCTCCCAGGGTTCCGACCGGCGTCACGCTCGTCCTCTCTTCTCCCGGCAACCCGTCGCCGGCATCCCGCTCGGCACCGGATCCGCCCCGCGCCCGACTCCGAAGCTTGCTCCGAGCGACCCGCGGCGCTCCCGCCCAAAGGACCTCGGCCACCAGGGCGTTCACGAGCACCAGCCAGAAGCTCACTCCCCGGGCGCCCACCAGCTCGGCGACACCCACCAGCTCCGGGTAGTTCGTCAGGGAGGTTCCGAGGCCCAGCCAGGGGAACGCCAGCCCCCCGGGCAGATGACCCCGGAGCCACTCGACTGCGACCCACGCCAGGGGAAGGGCCAGGATGCCGGGAACGCCGGCTTCGTGCTCCAGGCGGTGGGTCGCCCACGCAGCGATTCCCACGAGCCCGCCGAGAAGGATCACCACCACCAGGTACAGGAAAGGTCCCAGGGGATTCAGCCACAGAAGGGCCGGGACGAGCCAGTGGAGGAGGAGCCCGAAGTAGACGAGACCCGTCACCGTGCCCGCACGGAACGCCTGTCCCCCTCCCGGCCGCCCCTCCGGAAGAGCTCGGAGGTGGAGGACCAGGGGGACGAGGGCGACGAAGGAGGGGAGGAGGAGGTGGAACGGGGGAAAGGAGACGGTCAGGAGGAGCCCGGAGAGGACCGGAAGCACGAGACCCGAAAGGGCGGGAAGGAGGAGGCCCGGTCGGAAGGGGCGGAGGCCTCGGGAGCCCATCGACGTCAGGGAGCGCCGGGCGCGGTCAGAGCACCACTTCCTTTTCCTCTTCGGCCGAGCGGTACGCCGCCTGGATGAGCGTCATGAGTCGGATCTGCTCTTCCGGGAGAGGCGATTCGGCCTCCCCGGCGGCGCTCCGGATGAAGTGGTCGAGCTGGCGGCGATACGCGCTCGTGTACGGGTTCTCGCGATGGACCTCGTCGGGATGGATGGGTGTGACGTCCATGGGCCGACCCCCGAGCTGCTTCTGGACCTCGAGGGGCGGCAGGGCGCCCGAGCCTTCGTTTCCCATGACCCGGACGAAGTGCCGATCCTCGTCGGCGAAGTAGCTGGTGCTCACCTCCACCTGGAAGGTGAGCCCTCCCTCCGCCATCACCGTGACGACGGCGGCGTCTTCCACTTCGTACTCTCCGGGGTGGATCCGGGCTACGACCCGCTCCGCCTCGGGGTAGTCGGTGAGCCAGAAGCAAAGGTCCAGGACCTGCACTCCCAGGTCCATGAGCGCGCCCCCCCCGGACTCCTCGAGCTTCTGGCGCCAGGTAACCCGGGCCAGGGGCATCGTGCGGTTCAGCCACGCCCCGCGCACCGTGTGAAGCTCCCCCAGCTCCCCCCCGCCCACGAAGGAACGGAGGGCGATGACGTCGGGCCAATATCGGTGGCCCATCCCGACCGTCAGGGAGCGCCCCGCCTGCCGGGCAGCCTCGATCACAGCCTCCACCGCGGGCCCGTCGAAGGCCAGGGGACGCTCCACCAGAACGTGCTTCCCGGCCTCCAGCCCGGCGATGGCCTGCTCCTGATGGAGGTGGTTGGGGGTCGAGACCACGAGGGCGTCGATCTCGGGATCCTCGAAGATCTCGTCGTCCGTCATCACCCGGGCGATGGCGAAGCGGCCGGCCACGGTCTCGGCCTTCCGCCGGTTCGTGTCGGACAGGGCCACCACGGTGGCTCCCTCGAGGCGAGAGAGGATGGGAAGGTGAACCGTCTGGGTGATGGCGCCGCTCCCCAGCACTCCGACCCGGATTCCGTCCGGGGTCTCGGAAGCGCCTCCCTCGGCGTCCGTCATCGGCCCTCCTCCCCCTCGGCCGGCCGTCCCAGGAAGAGACGCAGACCTCCCCGGAGCTCCAGATAACGGAGGTCGCCCAGGAGCTCGTACCGGGCATCCGAGTAGAGACGGAGCTGCGGGTGGAGCGGAACCTCGATCCCCGCGTGGAGGTTGAAGCCCGCCCGGATGGAGTCCAGGAGGTCGTCGATGAACGTGCCGGCGATGGAGCCCCCTCCGCTCATGATGTGGGCCGAGGCCCCGGCCCCGGCGTAGCCCAGGAAGCCGTAGGGGTTCGACCACACGAAGTGGCCGTCCACCGTCAGCGCGATGTCACTCCAGGTGATGGTGCCCAGGTCGATGGGCTGGGTGATGCTGCCCCCCTGATCGATGATCAGGGTCTCCAGGCGCGTCTCCAACTCGGCCACCTCGTCGGCCTTCAGCTCCGAGTCCCAGTAGCTGATGGACGGCACCACCCGGACGCCGGGGCCCAGGTAGCCCAGGTCCACGCTGGCCCCCACGGTGTACGTCTCCTCCACGGTGGACGGAAAGATGTATCCCCCGTGGAGCCCCACTCCCCGGAACCCCAGATTTTCGTAGTCGTAGTCCGCCAGCTCCTGGGCCCAGGCCGCCGACGGGGTCGCGAGCCACGCCAGAGCGAAGAGGATCGCCGCCACGCCGACCGCCCACGTCCCCATCCCGCGCCGCCCCACGGCCCCGCGCCGCCCCACGGAGCGGACCCGACCCGAGGCGCCCCGAACCTCCCTCCTCAACCGTCCTCCCCTGCTCCTCATCCCGTCACGCCTCCCGTCCGATGTGCATGAACGCCCGCCTCGCCCGGTCAACGCCTCGGCCCGGTCCCGTCACCGCCCCGGTCCGGTCCCTCCGCAGCCTCAGCCTCGTTCCTTCGCCACTTCCCGGGCCGCTTCCCGGAAGGATTCCAGGGTCTCGTCGATGACCTCGTCGTCGTGCTCCGTGGAGACGAAGCCCGCCTCGAACGGCGACGGCGCCAGGAAGACGCCTCGGTCCAGCGCCGCCCGGTGGAGCCGCGAGAAGGTGTTTCCGTCGACCTCCTTCGCCTCTTCGAAGCTCCGGGGGGCCTTCTTCCGGAGGAAGAGGCCCATCATGGACCCTACCGCCCCACCGGCCGCGGGGATCCCCACCTCCGCCAGGGCCTCGATCATCCCCTCGACGAGCCTTCGGGCCCGCGCTTCGAGCTCCGGATAGGGATTTTCGGCCTCCAGGTAGGCAAGCTGGGCGTTTCCGGCCACCGTGGCCAGTGGATTACCCGACAGGGTCCCGGCCTGGTAGACGGGCCCCTGCGGAGCGAGCATCTCCATGAGATCCCGCTTGCCGCCCACGGCGCCCACGGGAAGCCCGCCCCCGATGACCTTCCCCAGGGTCGTGAGATCCGGATCGACGCCGTACCGCGCCTGCGCGCCCCCCAACGCCACCCGGAATCCGGTCATGACCTCGTCGAAGACCAGGATGACGCCGTGCTCCCGGGTCAGCCTCCGGAGTCCCTCCAGGAATCCCGCTTCGGGGGGGATCAGCCCGGCGTTTCCCAGGACGGGCTCCAGGAAGACGGCGGCGAGCTCGTCGCCCACCTCGTCGAAGAGCTCCGCCACCGCGTCCAGATCGTTGAAGGGGAGAACGGCCGTGTCCGCCACCACCGTATCGGGCACGCCGGGAGAGTCGGGGAGGCCCAGGGTGGCCACCCCGCTTCCCGCAGCCACCAGGAAGGGATCGGCGTGACCGTGGTAGCACCCCGTGAACTTGAGGAAGCGCTCCCGCCCCGTGGCGGCCCGGGCCAGCCGGAGGGCCGTCATGGTCGCCTCGGTCCCGCTGTTGACCATTCGGAGCATCTCCACCCCCGGGACCAGGCGCACCACCCGCTCGGCGAGCTGGACCTCGGCCTCGGTGGGGGTGCCGTAGCTCGTGCCCCGGGCCAGCTGCCCCTCCAGGGCCTGTCGGACCGTGGGGTGGGCGTGGCCCAGGATGAGGGGGCCCCAGCTCAGGACATAGTCGATGTAGCGATGCCCTTCCATGTCCCAGATGTAGGGCCCCCGTCCGTGCTCCACGAAGAAGGGCGTCCCCCCGACGGATCGGAAGGAGCGAACCGGGGAGTTCACCCCCCCGGGGATGACCGACTGCGCCCGTTCCCAGATGGTATTCGACATCAACGGGGTGGGGTGCGCGGGTGGCCGTGGCGCCGCATCAGCGGGGGGGAGAGGGGAGATCGCGGTCCAGGACCTGAGCGTCGGGGGGCGGATCGAAGGAGAAACGGCTCGCATCCAGACCCGGCTCGACCCGGATGTCCGAAAGGACGACGCGTCGAAGGGACTCGTTCTCCTCCACGATCTCCACCTTCCGGATCAGGCCCCGGTCCGCCTCGAGCCAGACC
>JBKHJU010000194.1:0-4964 GCA_046537985.1 Longimicrobiales bacterium | reverse complement strand
GATCGGCCCGGGAGACGGGCTTGGTCACGAAGTCGCTGGCGCCGCCCTCGAAGGCTCGCTCCGCGTCCCCTTCTTTTTCCCTTCCCGTGATCACGATCACCGGAAGGGTGGGATAGGCGTCCCGGATCCGCTCCAGGAGCTCGAGGCCGGACAGCCCGGGCATGACGATGTCCGTGATGACGGCATCCGGAGGCTCTTCCCGGATCCGTTGCAGTGCCTCCTGCGGCCGGGCGAAGCCGGCGGTCAGGAAGCCTTCCCGCTCGAGGGCGGCGGTCATGAGCGCGAGCTCGGACTCCTCGTCGTCGACGATGTAGACCGTGGGCTTCACGAGGAGCTCGCTTTCGCGGGTGGGAGGTCCTGAGGCAGGGCCTGGAATCGGTGGGGAATGGTTAGGAGGAGGCGGTTGATCTGACAAGTAGTCGTTCGTCGCTGATCGGATTCCACCTCGTCGGGCCGGGTCTGCCGCGGATCGGAACCCACCGGCGGTGGCAGGGGGATTATGGAGTCGCGCCAGGGCGGTGAAGCCCGCTACGAGATTCGATGAGCCGACGGCATTGCCCGACCGAGGCGCCCGTCGACCCACGAGGGCGGCGGACCCGTCCGACCCTGGATCGACCGCCCTCGCATTACCGACGCCCAGGCTGGGAATCGCACGGATCGCGCGACTGAAGATGACCAGACGAGAAAGGAGGCCCGCATGCTGAAGGACTTCAAGGAGTTCGCCATCAAGGGCAATGTCCTGGACATGGCGGTGGGAATCGTCATCGGAGCGGCCTTCGGGACGATCGTCCAGTCCTTCGTCCGGGACGTGATCACGCCACCCATCGGGCTCCTCCTGGGAGGGGTGGATTTCACCGACCTCTTCATCACCCTTTCGCGGGGGACGCCCTCCGGCCCCTACGCCACACTCTCGGCGGCCCAGGAAGCCGGTGCCGTGACCCTGAACTATGGCGTCTTCATCAACTCGGTGGTGTCCTTCGTCATCGTGGCCTTCGCCGTCTTCCTCGTGGTCCGGGCCTACAACCGCCTCGAGCGGAAAGCGGAGGTCGAGGAGGCGGCTCCGGCCGCGCCCCCCGAGCCGTCGGCCGAGGAAAGGCTCCTGACCGAGATCCGGGACCTGCTGAAGGTGAGAAGCTGAGGAGGGATGGTGGATCGATCGTACCCTCCGCGAGACGGGAGCGGGAGCTCGGTCGGGTCCGGGGGCGAAGGTGCCGGGCCCGGCGGCTCCGGGGCTCCCGTCCTCGAGATCCGGGACCTCCACAAGTCGTACCGGGAGGGTGAGACGACCCACGCCGTTCTCAGGGGGGCCACGGCCACCGTCGAACGAGGCGAGCTGGTCGCGCTGCTCGGGCCGTCGGGATCGGGCAAGTCCACGCTCCTCAACCTGGTGAGCGGGATCGACACCCCGGATTCCGGTGAGGTCAGGCTGGACGGTCGGTCCCTGGTCACCATGACGGAACGAGATCGGACCCTCCTTCGTCGCCGACAGGTGGGATTCGTCTTCCAGTTCTTCAACCTCCTGCCCACCCTGACGGTGGAGGAGAACCTCCTCCTTCCACTGGAGCTCACCGGTGCCGTGCCGGACGAGGCCCGGGAGCGGGCGTCGTCCCTCCTCCGGCGCGTGGGACTCGGAGACCGGGGCGACTCCTTTCCCGACCGGCTCTCGGGCGGAGAGCAGCAGCGGGTCGCCGTGGTCCGGGCCCTGGTCCACCGACCCTCCCTCGTCCTGGCCGACGAGCCCACGGGAAACCTGGACGCCGAGACGGGGAAGGGCGTCGTGGACCTGCTGGTGGAGCTGCTACGGAGGGACGGGGGCACCCTTCTCATGGTGACCCACTCCCATACTCTCGCGCGCCGGGCGGACCGGGTCCTCGAGATCCGGAAGGGCACCCTGACGGAGCCGTCGGCCGGGGAGCGGGATCCAGCGGAGGCTTCGTGAAGCCGGCCGACGGTCGGGGCGCCGCGAGGATCGGGTGAGCCGGCTGTTGCGCCGGAGCGCTCTCCGGTATCACGGGCGCCATCCCTGGCAGGCGGGGCTTTCTCTGCTGGGCGTGGCGCTGGGGGTGGCCGTGGTCGTCTCCATCGACCTGGCGACGGCCAGCGCCCGGGAGGCCTTCCGGGTGTCCACCGAGACCGTGGCGGGACGAGCCACCCACCGGATCGTGGGTGGTCCCGGCGGCCTCCCGGAGGAGGTCTACACGGCGCTCCGACTGGAGACCGGCGTCCGTGCGGCGGCTCCGGTGGTGGAGGAGTGGGTGGGGTCTTCCGCGCTACCGGGACGCGCTCTGCGGCTCCTGGGCGTGGACGCCTTCGCCGAAGGGGCCGTTCGGCCCGAGCTCGTCGAGGGAAGGGGTGGCGGCCTCGACGTGGCCGCCCTCCTGACTCGGCCCGGTGCGGTCTATCTGTCCGAGTCCACGGCCCGGGCCGGCGGGGTCGATCGAGGGGATCCTCTTCCCGTCGAGGTGGGGGGACGGACCGACACCCTCCGGGTGGCCGGGATCCTGTCCCCCACAGGCGGCCTGTCCCGGGAGGGACTTCGGGACCTCCTCGTCGTGGACGTGGCCACGGCCCAGGAGCTCCTCGACCGCATGGGCCGCATCACCCGGATCGACCTGGTTCTTCCCGGGGACGAGACTTCCCTCCCGGGGGAGATGCGCGATCTCGTTCCGATGGATGCCCGTCTCGAAGAGGCCGGCGCTCGCGCCGAGACCCTGTCGGAGATGATTCGGGCCTTCGACCTCAACCTCCGGGCCCTCGGACTTCTGGCCCTCCTCTTCGGTGGCTTTCTCATCTACAACACCGTGAGCTTCTCCGTCGTGCAGCGGCGGGAGCTCCTGGGCCGGCTCCGGGCGCTCGGAGTGACTCGCCGGGAGGTCGTCGGGCTCGTCCTGTCCGAGTCGGCGGTCGTGGGGGCCGTAGGGGGAGCCCTGGGAGTCGGCCTCGGAATCCTGCTGGGACGCGGCCTCGTGGGCCTGGTCACGCGGACCATCAACGACCTCTATTTCGTCGTCTCCGTGGAGGGAATCACCCTGTCTTCGTCGGGACTGGCCGGGGGATGGATCCTGGGCGTGGGCACGACCCTGGCGGCGGCCGTGCCGGCGGTGTGGGAGGCCGTCTCGACACCGCCCCGGGCCACCCTGACCCGATCCTTCGTCGAGGAGCGGGTGCGTGGGATCGTGCCGAGGCTGGCCTGGACCGGGCTCGTTCTCTCGGTGGCGGGTGGGTTGCTCCTCCTCGTGCCCTCCCGGAGCGTGGTGCTGGGCTTCGCGTCCCTCTTCGGGCTGGTCCTCGGCTGCGCGTTCCTGACCCCCCTGGCCACGGCGGGGAGCGTCCGGGTCCTCCTCCCGGGGATCAGGCGGGGGCTGGGAATCCTGGGTGCGCTGGCGGCCCGCGGGGTGAGCGCCGCCCTCAGCCGCACCGGTCCCGCGGCCGCGGCCCTGGTGGTGGCGGTGAGCGTGACGGTGGGCCTCGGGGTCATGATCTCCAGCTTTCGCACGTCGGTGGCGACCTGGCTCGACGCGACCCTCCAGGGCGACGTCTACGTGTCGGTGCCCGGTCCGGGCTCGTCGCGGCCCGAGGGCACCCTGGATCCCGAGCTGGTCCGGCGCCTGGTCTCGGTGGACGGAGTGCAGGGGGCCACCCGGTACCGAAACGTCGAGATCCGGAGTCGATACGGACCCATCCGGCTGGTGGCGGTCGCGCCGGCCGAGGAGCGGGAAGCTGGAATCCAGCTCCTGTCGGGGAGGACGGAAGTGGCGCGGACCGCTCTTCGGGAGGGTGACGGCGTCCTCGTCTCCGAGCCCCTCGCCTTCCGCACGGATCTGGATCCCGGCTCGATCCTCACCCTGGAGACCGCGCTCGGGGAGCGCTCCTTCGAGGTCGCCGGCGTGTACCGGGATTACGGCTCGGAGCAGGGCGTGGTGATGATGGGCCGAGACCTCTATCGGCGCCTCTGGCGGGATCCGGGGGTCTCGTCCCTGGCCCTCTACGGAGGGGAAGGGGTCTCTCCGGATACGCTGGTCCGGAGAATCCGGGAAGCGGGGGCGGCGTCCTCCCGCCAGCGGATCTCGGTGGTGTCCAATCGTGAGCTCCGGGAAGGCTCGCTCCAGGTCTTCGACCGCACCTTCGCCATCACCCGGGTCCTCCGGATGCTGGCCTTCGTGGTGGCTTTCATCGGGATCCTCTCGGCCCTCATGGCCCTCCAGCTCGAGCGGGGCCGGGAGCTGGGAGTGCTTCGGGCCAACGGGCTCACGCCTGGGCAGGTCTGGCAGATGGTCACGGCCCAGACCGGGCTCCTCGGCACCGTGTGCGGCGTCCTGGCCGTTCCCCTGGGCGTCGTCCTGGCCCTGGTCATGGTCCACGTGGTGAATCGACGCTCCTTCGGCTGGTCCCTGGACCTGGACTTGAGCTGGAGCCTGGTCGGTCAGAGCGTGGGCCTGGCCGTGCTGGGCGCGCTCCTGGCCGGTCTCTATCCGGCCTGGAAGATGGCCCGGACCTCGCCCGCCGTGGCCCTCCGGGAGGAGTGAGGAGTGGCGACATATCACCGGAATCGGCTCTTTCCCGCCCCCGTCCTCCTCACGGCGACGGCTCTCGTCGTCGGGTGTGCTCCGGGCGACGGTGCAGACACGGACGCAAGGATCCAGGAGGGGGATGTCGATGGGGGCCGACTCGAAGCCTCGGTCCTCCTCGGGCCCGGAGACACGACGGGGTACGCACGGGCCGTGGAGCCCCGACTCTTCGAATTCCCCGAGGACCACGGGCCCCACCCCGACTTCCGCACCGAGTGGTGGTACCTGACCGGGCATCTCGACGAGGCGGTGCCGGGGAATGCGATCTCCGGTGGGAGGGAGACGGCGAGACGCGACGGATCGAGGCGCCGCTTCGGCTACCAGTTCACCCTGTTCCGGATCGCCCTGGCACCCGAGGCGCCGGAGGGGTCCTCGGACTGGCGGACCAACCAGGCG
>JBKHJU010000193.1:0-4965 GCA_046537985.1 Longimicrobiales bacterium | reverse complement strand
GGACCGCCCGCTACGACTTCCTGCACGGGGTGCGGGAGGAGGTCGGAGCCGCATGGATCCTCACCGCGCACCACGCCGACGATCAGGCCGAGACGGTTCTCTTCCGGATCGTCCGGGGAACGGGCCTGCGTGGGCTTCGAGGGATCCCCCGGAAGCGAGAGCCGGGTCTCCTGAGACCCCTCCTCGGCTTCTGGAAGTCCGAGCTTCGCACCTACGCCGACGCGACCGGAATCCGCCCCCGGATCGACGGGAGCAATCTCGATCGACGCTTCGCCCGGAACGTCCTCCGGCACGACGTGCTTCCGACCCTCGAGGCCGAAGTGGCTCCGGGGGCTCGTCGCGCCCTGGTCCGACTGGGTCGCCTGGCCCGGGACGAGGAGGCGGCATGGGAGTGCGTGGAGAAAGATCTCCTGGAGGAGATCGTGGTGGCCTCGGACTCCGGGCCCGCGGTCGGGAGCGTCGAGGACGACGGGAATGCCCCGGAGCGCGAGGGCTCGCGGGGGGCCATCGTGGTCGACCGTTCCGCCTTCCTTTCCCGCCACCCCGGGGTGCGGGCCCGGATCCTGCGGCGGGCTCTCCGGGACGTCGGCGTCCACCTGGACGAGGCGGGAACCCGGGAGGCCCTCGCGTTTACCAGCGAGGGCACGAGTGGGGCGCGGTGGAACCTGCCCGACGGGTGGGTTCTGACCCGGGAGTTCGATCGTCTCGTCATCGCGCCCTCGGGGCGGGACGACGGGGTGGACCGACCTCTCGAGGTCCGCCGCCCCGTTCCGGGCCACGGCGAGCTCACGGTCGGAGGGCGACCGCTCCGGGCGTGGTGGGCCGGGCCACGGGACTTTCGAGGGACCGCGCGCCCGTCGGACGGGCGCGCGGTCACGGAGTCCGGGGGCACCGAATCCGCAGACACCTGGACCGAAGAATTCTCGCGATCCGCCCTTCTCTTTCCACTCCGCCTCCGAGGCTGGAATCCGGGAGACCGGATTCGCCTGCCCGTCGGGTCGAAGAAGCTGAAGAAGCTCTTCGGAGAGAGACGCGTTCCGGTGCGGGATCGCCACCGATGGCCCGTCGTGAGCGACGCCCGGGGACGCGTGCTCTGGGTCCCGGGCCTGGCCCGATCGACGCTGGCGGTTCCGGAGAAGGGCGAGGACGTGTTCGTCATCGGCATCCTCGACGCCGGTGACCGCTGAAGCTTCGGTGGAGCCGGACACCCGGGAAGCGAATCCCGGGGGACCGGCCGGCGTGGTGTACACCCGGGACGAGCTGGCTCGGAGGGTCGAGGAGCTGGGTCGGGAGATCAGCGCGTTCTACCGGCGGAAGCTCGGCGACGAGAGCGTCGTGGTCCTGGGGGTGCTGAAGGGGTCGTTCGTCTTCCTGGCGGACCTGGTCCGGGCGCTGGACCTTCGGGTCCAGATCGAGTTCATCGTGGCGTCGAGCTACGGGGATTCCACCGTCACCAGCGGAGTGGTGGAGCTCCTCTACGAGCCCGCCGCTTCCCTGGAGGGAAGGCACGTCCTCCTCGTGGAGGACATCGTGGACACGGGGACGACGCTGGAGCGACTCCACGTTCTTCTGGCGGAGAGCGGCGCCCGGAGCGTGGAAGTGTGCGCCCTGCTCCTCAAGGAGATGGAGGCGTTCGAGGAAGAGGCCCGCAGGGAGGGGAGCGAAGCGACCGACGGACCGCTCCGGCGACCCCGCTGGGTGGGCTTCGACGCCCCCGACGAGTTTCTCGTCGGGTACGGTCTTGATTACAGTGAAAACTTCCGGCACCTGCCCTATATCGCCACCTTAAAGGAGCCGGTGTCCCCAGATGTCCGGGCGCCCGGAAGCGAGCAGGCGCCTCCAGAAGGCCAGTAGATGCCAGACAACGATCCGAACCAGCCCGACCAGGAATCCAGGTGGTCCCGTCTGTCGAAGACGGCCTCCTTCTGGATCCTCCTCGTCCTCATGTCGGTCCTGGTCGTGCAGTTCATGCGCGGCCCCGAGCAGGGTGCGGCCCAGCTCACATACACCGAGTTCCGGGAACAGCTGAGCCGGGGCAACATCCACGAGCTCACGGTGGTGGCGGGCCGAGAGGTCCGGGGAGAGCTCGGGAGCCCCATCACCCGCGAAGGCCAGCAGGTGGTCGAGTTCAGGACCACCCTTCCGGGAGAGATCAACGAATCGCTCCTCACCGCCATGGAGGAGCAGGGAGTCGTGATCTCGGCCGAGGCCGAGGATCAGGGGTGGTGGACCTTCCTTCTGGGAGCGCTTCCGTGGCTCCTCTTCATCGCATTCTGGATCTGGCTCCTGCGCACCATGCAGAGCGGCGGGAACCGTGCCTTCCAGTTCGG
Organism: Longimicrobiales bacterium; assembly: GCA_046537985.1. Taxonomy (GTDB): domain Bacteria; phylum Gemmatimonadota; class Gemmatimonadetes; order Longimicrobiales; family Gaopeijiaceae; genus JBKHJU01. The sequence continues at coordinate 2,635 of JBKHJU010000193.1, read as the reverse complement.
GCGATCGAAGGCGAAGAAGATCACTCCAGACACCCCGACGGTGACCTTCCAGGACGTGGCCGGCTGCGACGAAGCCAAGGCGGAACTCGAGGAGATCGTGGAGTTTCTCCGGGACCCGAACCGCTTCTCCCGCCTCGGCGGACGGCTTCCGAAGGGTGTGCTGCTCGTGGGGCCGCCGGGCACGGGGAAGACCCTTCTGGCCCGGGCGGTGGCGGGCGAGGCGGGTCGTCCCTTCTTCCAGATGTCCGGGTCGGACTTCGTGGAGATGTTCGTGGGGGTGGGCGCCTCCCGGGTCCGGGATCTCTTCGAGCAGGGGAAGTCCCAGGCTCCGTGCATCATCTTCATCGACGAGATCGACGCCGTGGGCCGACACCGTGGGGCCGGGCTGGGCGGAGGACACGACGAGCGGGAGCAGACCCTGAACGCTCTCCTGGTGGAGATGGACGGCTTCGAGCCCAACGAGAGCGTGATCCTCCTGGCCGCGACGAACCGCCCCGACGTCCTGGATCCCGCGCTCCTGCGCCCCGGTCGCTTCGATCGGCAGGTCGTGGTGGACTCTCCCGACGTCCGGGGCCGTGAGGGCATCCTCCGGGTCCACGCCAAGAAGCTTCCCCTGGCCGACGACGTGGAGCTCTCCATCATCGCCCGGGGCACGCCGGGGCTCAGTGGCGCCGACCTGGCCAACATCTGCAACGAAGCCGCCCTCCTGGCCGCCCGCCGCGGGGCCGAGAAGGTCCACATGGAGGACTTCGAGCGGGCCAAGGACAAGGTCATGCTCGGGACGGAGCGGAAGAGCATGGTCCTCACGGAGTCGGAGAGGGAGCTCACGGCGTACCACGAGGCGGGCCACGCCGTCATCGCTCTCCGCGTCCCCGAGATGGATCCGGTGCACAAGGTGACCATCGTGCCCCGGGGCCGGGCCCTCGGCCTCACGGCCAGCCTTCCCGAGGAGGACCGACACAGCTACACCAAGGAGTGGCTCGAGGGGCAGCTCACGATGCTCTATGGCGGCCGGGTGGCCGAAGAGATGAAGTTCGGCACCGAGCGGGTGACCACCGGGGCGGGAAACGACATCGAGCGGGCCACCCAGATAGCCCGGCGGATGGTGACCCAGTTCGGCATGTCCGACGTCATCGGCCTCATGGCCGTGGGTGACTCGGAGCAGGAGGTCTTCCTGGGCCGGGAGCTGGGGCATCGCCGGGAGGTCTCGGAGCACACGGCCCAGCTCGTGGACCAGGAGGTCAAGGGCATCCTGGACGAGGCCCACGACCGTGCCCGGACGATCCTGACCGAGAACGAGGACCTCCTGGAGAAGATCGCCCGGGCCCTCCTCGAGCGGGAGACCCTGGACCGGGACGAGGTCGAGCTCCTGAGCGACGGAAAGGAGCTTCCCCCCATGGAGCCCCCGCCGGAGGAGCCACCCGGTGCCGAGGAGATCAGGGAGAAGGTGGAGGAAGGCGAGCTCCCCGACTCCGCCGAGATGGTCGAGGCCGAGCCCCAGTCCGGCGACGAATCCGACGAAGAGTCGACGGAGGAGGAGACGGTACCTTCTCCCGCCGTCCGCATGAATCGGGAGAATCCCGAAGCCGATGCATCGCGCTGATGACCCGGGACGCCATAAAGGCTGAGCCGGAGCTCGACCCCGAGCCGGGGTCCTACCCCGGGGAACGGCTCACATGGAAGCTGGGGCACCGCTCCCTGGACATGGATCGCCCCCGGGTCATGGCGATCCTCAACCTCACGCCCGATTCCTTCTCCGACGGCGGAGAGCTTCCCACCCTGGATCGGGCGCTGGAGAGGGCGGAGTCCTTCGTATCGGCCGGGGCGGACATCCTGGACGTGGGGGGCGAGTCGACCCGTCCCGGAGCCCCCGACGTGGACCTGGACGAGGAGAGGAACCGTATCCTTCCCTTCATCCGGGAGGCGGCGGACCGCTTCGACATCCCCATCTCGGTGGACACCCGGAAGGTGGGCATGGCCCGGTGGGCGGTGGACGCCGGAGCCACCATCGTGAACGACGTCTCGGGGCTCACCCACGACCCGGAGATGGCCGCCTTCGTCGCCGACGCCGGGGTCGGGATCGTTCTCATGCACATGCGGGGAACTCCCGAGACCATGGAGTCCCGGGCTGATTACGTGGACGTGACCGGAGAGGTGGTCGGGGAGCTCCTGGAACGAGTGGATGTCGCCCGGAAGGCCGGAATCGCGGATGCCCGTATCGTGCTGGATCCCGGCATCGGCTTCGCCAAGACGGCCGACCAGAGCCTCACCGTGCTGCGGGATCTTCGGCGGATCGTCGAGCTGGGCTTCCCGGTCCTGGTGGGTCCGAGCCGAAAGAGCTTCCTGGGAGCCGTCCTCGGGGTGCCCGCCGAGCAGCGTCTCGAGGGGACCCTGGCCGCGTGTGCCGCCGCCCACGCCCGGGGCGCGCGAATCTTCCGGGTCCACGACGTGGAGCCCGCCGTTCGGCTGTTGAAGGTGCTGGAGGCCGTGCGCCGGGGCGGGGTCGAGGACGCTCCGTGAGCGGAATCTGGGATCAGCTCCGGTTCCTGACCCCGGGCTTCGCGGACCTCGTCCAGATCTTACTGGTCGCGGCCCTCATCTATTGGGTCCTCCGCCTGATCCAGCGCACCCGGGC
>JBKHJU010000192.1:0-4972 GCA_046537985.1 Longimicrobiales bacterium | reverse complement strand
CCTGATGCGGGGTGTAGAACTCACCGGCTTTCTTCCCTGCGTCCGAGGCGAACCTGGGCATACTGGAGGAGAGAAACCCGGTAACGGTCCATTAGACGGCCGAGAGCCTCTTCGTCTCCCTCCCGGATCGCGACCATGAGGCGACCGTCGGTCGGCTCGGAGCGCGCGAGGGATGCGGTCGAGCCTCCGGGTTGAGATTGCTCGGACTGAAGTCGGTGGGAAGCCATTTCCAGATGATCCTTCGGGGACCGCCAGGGGTGACAGCTGTACCGCGGCGCCGATCCGTGCGTCCCGGCAGGGATGACGCATCCGCCCGCCGTCGAATTCAATCACCTGTAGCACCTTCGTTGCCGTCGAGCAAGCAGGGTGTCCAGGGTGGGAGGCTCGTCGGCCTCGAGGCGTTCCGTCCCCTTCGGTCGTTCAATTCCTTCCGCGTCGGTCCACTCGACGGTCGACCGAAGAGATCTTGATGACGGTGGCCCCTCGCTCGACGGTTCTGTCGGGCTGGTATCGAATCTGCATACAGGTGGCGAGGATGGGCGGGGCAGGTCCGGAAGGGGCTCGCGCGAATCGGCCTCTCCCATGGCCCCGGGCCGGGAACCGCTTTAGCATGAAGGTAGGATCATCCGCACGAAGCGCACGGCTTCGGCACGATGTGGAAGCCCGCGGCTCGGCGCGCGTGCGCTGCGCTGGGACGCGTGCACCGCGCCCGACGCCGGAGATTGTCCGCACAGGGCTCCGTCGGAGGGTCGACCGTCGGATCACGACGACCTGAACCTGGGCATCGGCCGGAAACGGAATGAAGACCATACAGCAGGCCCTTCCCGAGAAGCTTTCTCCGTCCCTCTTCATCGGGGACGAGCGCCCGAACGTGATCTCCTTCGGATCCGGCCAGCCGGATCTCTCCCCGCCGCCGGAGGCCTACAAGGTCCTTCCCGACTATCGGGCCTTCAAGTACGGGCTCATCCAGGGAATGGAGCGGCTTCGTCGCGCCCTGGCGCTTCAATACCCGGACTCCACGGCCGACAGCTTCGTCGTGACGAACGGAGCGTCCGAGGCCCTCGATCTGGCCCTCAGGGTGGTGGCCCGAAAAGACGGCCCGGGCGAGAAGAAGGTGCTCATGACCCGGCCCTACTACTACTCGTACCCCTACACGGCCGACTTCGCCGGGATGGAGGCGGTCTACACGGACACGGTCGAGGGGCTCATCGACATCGACGACTTCGAGCGCAAGGTGCAGGACTGCCGGGCCGTCATCATCAACTCGCCCTCCAATCCCACCGGGCGGGTCGAGTCCATCGAGACGCTGAAGAAGATCGAGGAGATCACCACCGAGCTGGGGACCTACGTCCTCTCGGACGAGGTCTACAAGGATCTCATCTACGAGCGGGAGAACTACCTGATCAAGGGTCCCCACGTGGTGACCATCAACTCGTTTTCCAAGACGTATGCCATGTGCGGCTTCCGGGTGGGGTATCTGTGGTCCCTGGACGACGAGGTGGTCGAGGACGTCATCGCCATGAAGACCCACACCTCGATGAACACCAACATCCTGGGGCAGGAGATGGCGCTGGCGGCCATGAGCGCTCCGCCCAGCTTCATCGAGGAGCAGCTCGAGATCTGGCGACAACGGCGGGACCTGATCTACACCGGGCTCACCGATCTGGGCTTCGAGCTCTGGAAGCCGGAAGGAGCGTTCTACGTCATGCCCCGGGTGGAGCGTCCCCGGGACTTCGTCTGGAACCTCTACGAGCGGTACGAGGTGATCACGTACCTCGGCGAGTGGTTCGGCGCCCCGAACCGGGTTCGCCTTTCCTACGCCCTGGACGTGGAGAAGATCGAAGAGGGGCTGGATCGGATCGATCGGTACATGGCCGAGCGCTGAGCGGCCGGTCCGACCCGGACCCGCCGAGGAGGGGCGGCTTCTCAGGGAGGTGCCCGGACGGTCCCATGGCTCCCTGCTGGGGACGCGCGGGGGGCGTCGGGAAGGAGGAGTCGGAATGGAGAGTGGAGTGATCTGGATCGGTATCGTCGCGCCGACGGTCTCCCTGGTCGTCTCCGTCTACCTGGTCTGGAGAGCGATCCGGGACGAGCGCCGGTTCGTCCGGGAGGAGAGGAGGCGGCGCCTCCGTTCCCGGAAACCCGACTGGCTGCCCGATTCGGAGGGTTGGAGGGACGACGTGGAGGAGTGGGGCCCCCAGTCCTCCGAGTGGAGCCGCGGCTCGGCGGGCTGGGAGCCCGATGGAGATTCGTGGGCTCCCGGGTCGGACGGAGGGATCGGAACGTCGGGACGGGATTCGTGGAGCCATGGACCCGGGAGCGACGAGTGGCGCCCCGACGCCGAGGAGTGGGAGCCGGACGCGGAAGCGTGGCGTCCGGATCCGGAGCAGTGGCGACGGGATCCGGACGAGTAATTCCCACCTGCGCGAATCCGGGCTGCGCAGATGCGAGCCCGCGTGAGCGCTGCCTTCAGCCGGCCATCTTGTCGGACTGCTGGAAGGTGATGGGCAGCTCCACCCAGACGGGAACCGACTCTTCCCGGTTCAGGGCCGGAGAGAACTCGAACTCCCGGGCGGCCCGCAGGGCGGCTTCGTCGAGCTGCTCGATGCCCGAGCTCCGGGACACCTGGACGTTCTGCACGTTCCCCGCCTCGTCGATGAAGAACCACACGACGACGACGCCCTCGATTCCGGCGTTGCGCATGACCTGCGGCCATTCCCGGAGGACCGCGTTCAACGCCTCCCGACGGTTGGTCAGATCCGGGGCCACCGAATACGGAGTGAAGGTCGGCGCGTCGAAGATCTCCTGACGACCGGCGTCGTTCTCGTCGGGCGGAGGAGGCAGATCTTCGACCGGGTTCGCCGCGAAGGTGGTCGGGGCGATGGTGATGTCCTCGTCCACCTCGAAGCGCTCGGCCACTACCGGAACGGTGGGCCGGGCGATGGCCTCGGGAGGAGGTGGGATCTCCACCTCCGGCGGCAGCTCCGCAACCTCCAGCTCGGTGGCCGGAACCGCGAAGTCCGGCGCGTCGAAGTCGGGCAGCGAGCTCAGCAGGACGAAATGGAAAAGGACCGAGGCGAGGATGGCGCCCCAGGTGATGGCGTCCATCCTCTTTCGACGCTCCTGGGTGCTCGGACGGCGACCGACGTGGGCGTCGCGGTGTCCCGTCTCGGCCTTCCGTCCCTCCGGCCGCCCGATTTCCCGGAGCGAGGGTTGCGCATCCATGATGTTTGCTCCGTGTGGCGGACCAGGAAGTACCGGCCCGGATTCCCGGGCCCGGCGTACCCATCACACCTACAATCTTCCTGATTCGCCCCGAAGCCGCCGCGGGGAGAGACCCCCGATCGGGCGTAGGGAAATCCCTTACCGGCCTACTCGCGCACGTGCCCCTTTCCGTGCACGATCCACTTGTAGCTGGTCAGCTCCTCGAGTCCCATGGGGCCCCGGGCGTGGAGCTTCTGGGTGCTCACGGCCACCTCGGCCCCGAGGCCGAACTGACCTCCGTCGGTGAACCGGGTGCTGGCGTTCACGTAGACGGCCGCCGAGTTCACCGCGTCTACGAAGGCGTTGGCCCGATCCCAGTCCCGGGTGAGGATGCTGTCCGAGTGCTCGGTGCTGTGCTCACGGATGTGCACGACGGCCTCGTCCAGGTCGTCGACGATCCGGACGCCCAGGATCAGGCTCAGCCACTCCTGGTCGAAGTCGTCGGGGCCGGCGGCCTGGACCGGGCAGCCTTCGTCCCCGAGGCCGGTCAGGATCTCGAGGGCGTCGGGCTCGGCCCGAAGCTCGACACCGCTCCGGGCCAGGCGCCGCGAGACGGACGGGAGGAGCTCCCCGGCCACCGAGCGGTGGACCAGGAGGGTGTCCAGTGCGTTGCAGACGCTGGGGCGCTGCACCTTGGCGTTCTCGATGATCTCCACGGCCTGGTCGAGATCCGCGCGCTCGTCCACGAAGACGTGACAGATCCCGATCCCGCCGGTGATGACGGGGATCGTCGACTCTTCCCGGCAGAGACGGTGGAGCCCGGCGCCTCCCCGGGGGATGATCATGTCCACGTGCTCGTCGAGCTTCAGCAGCTCGGCCACCCGAGCCCGGTCCGTGTCCTCGATGTACTGGACGGCGTCCCGCGGGATCCCCGAGTCCTCCAGCGCCTCCTGGATGATCTCCACCAGGGCGACGTTGCTCCGGAAGGTCTCGCTCCCACCCCGGAGGATGACGGCGTTTCCCGTCTTCAGGCAGAGGGCCGCGATGTCGATGGTGACATTGGGCCGAGCCTCGTAGACGACACCGACCACCCCCAGGGGAATGCGCCGCTTCACGATCCGGAGGCCGTTGGGCCGGACGCGGCCGTCGTGCTCGGTGCCGACGGGATCGGGCAGGACGGCCACGGCCCGGGTGTCCGCGGCCAGGCTCGCCATTCGACCCTCGTCGAGGCGGAGCCGGTCCAGGAGGGCTTCATCGACTCCGCCCTCCCGCGCCTCCTGCACGTCCATGGCGTTCTGGGTCAGAACCCGGTCCCGATTCGCGTCCAGCTGGTCGGCGATGGCCCGGAGGGCAGCGTCCTTCCGGTCGGTGGTCAGCCCGGCGATTCGGTGGCTGGCGGCCCGGGCCCGTCGGCCCATCTCCTCCAGCGACGGAATGGTCTTGGTTTCCATGATTCAGGTCTCGTGTCGGTGCTCGGTCTACCTGACTGCGTCTACCCGCCCGCCTGTGTTCGGTGCGACTCAGAGAAGGATCAGGTCGTCCCGGTGGATCACGACCGATCCGCTGGCGTAGCCCAGAATCTCCGGGATCTCGTCGGAATGGTGCCCGGCGATCTTCCGGACCTCGATGCTGTCGTAGCGGGCGATGCCCCGCCCCAGCTCCCCGTTGGACGGACCCACCAGACGAACGGCGTCACCCCTCTCGAAGGTACCCTTCACCTCGACGACGCCGGCGGGCAGGAGGCTACCTCCGTCGCTCCGTAGTGCCT
>JBKHJU010000191.1:0-4979 GCA_046537985.1 Longimicrobiales bacterium | reverse complement strand
GCGCATTGGAGCTGAGCCGGGAGCCTCCCGCCGGGGTGTCGGTCTCCCTCTCCCGCCGGGCGGAGGAGCGGGTGTTGGCGGCGCTTCCCTCCGAGCCCGAGTCCCTGTCCGGCTCGCTCGGCGACGCGGTTCGAACCTGGAGCCGGCGGGGAGGGATCGTCCTGACGGTCGCCGTGGGCGTCCTGGGGGTCCTCGCCCTGGCCAGCCCCCGGAGGGCCATGTCGGCTTGGGGGGCGCTGCTGAGACCGGCAGAGGTCCTGACCACGGAGGCCCTCCCCCTCACGGTCCTGGAGCCCGGAAGCGACTCCCTGCCCAGGGGGAGTGACGTCCGGGTGGTCGTCGAGGCCCCGGGACGGGACGAGCTCCGGGCGGAGTGGCAGTTCGACGGCGACGTGGTCCGGAGTCGGGAGGTGGCCGTCGAGGACGGCGTGGCCACGGCATCGCTGGGAGCCCTGGAGGCCCCCGTGGAGTTCCGGATGGTCGCCCCCGACGGGGCGGCCACGTCCCTTCGCCGGGTGATTCCCCTGGACCCGCTTCTGCTCACGGACCTCCGGGTGGAGCTCCTCTTTCCCCCGCACACCGGGATCGGGCCCCGTCAGATCGGCCGCGAGATTCCTCCCCTGGAGATCCCCGCGGGGACCCGCATCCGCTTTCAGGGTCGGGCCAGTCGGGGTCTCGAGTCGGTGTCGCTCCGGAGGGCCACCGCCGACGCGGACGATGACGCCCCCGGCGGCGATGTCCCCGGCGTCGAGCTCTCGGTGGACGCGGGCCGCTTCTCCGGGGAGTGGCGGCCGGCGGTGAGCGGGACCTACGCCTGGACCCTGGAGGCCGGCGGGACTCAGGGCCCGGCGGGAGGGGCTCCTCCTCCCCTCGAGCTGACCGTCGGCCCGGATTCGGCGCCGACGGTGGAGCTGCTCTTCCCGGGTCGGGACACCGTGCTCCCCCTTGATCGCAGACAGCCTCTGGTCATCCAGGGTAGGGACGACTATGGGATCACCCGCATGGATCTCGTCGCTCGCCGGATCTCGGCCGGGGGGGAGGCGGACGAGCCGGTGGTGGAGGCTCTTCGGCCGGGAGGGATGCGGGGCGCCACGGCCAGACCCGTCCTCGATCTCTCCACCTGGGACCTGGTGCCCGGCGACACGGTCCGTTACCGGGTGCGGGTGACGGACAACGCCCCGCGCTCGCAGACTGCCGAAACGCGGGAGTATGCGCTCCGGGTCCCCCGCAGAAGCGAATCGGCCCGGGCCGTCCAGGAGGAATTGGACCAGGTCACGGAGATGCTGGACTCCCTTCGCGCCGAGACCGGGCGCACGGCCCGCGAGACCCGTGACCTGGAGCGACGAGGAGTTCAGCGGGAGCGCCAGGCGGCCGATGCGGGGCGGGAAGCCGGACAGACGGGATCCCAGAATCCCCGATCCTCTCAGGAGGATGCGTCCTTTCAGGCCCGGGAGGATGCGCGACGGGCGGCCCAGCAGCAGGAAGGCCTGCTCAGCCAGGCCGACTCGGTCCGCTCCGAGCTGGAGGGGCTCCGTCGAGCCCTGGAAGAGGGGGTGCTGGCGGAGCCGGAGCTGCGCCGGGACCTGGAGGAGCTGGAATCCCTCATGGAACGAGTCGCGCCCGACTCCCTTCGCAGGGAGACGCAGCGAATGTCCGAGGAGATGGGGGAGATGAACGCCGAGGATCTCCAGGACGCGCTGGAGCAGATGGCGGAGACCCAGGAGGACCTGCGCCAGCGCATCGAGGAGTCCCTGGACCAGGTCAGGCGTACGGCGGCGGAGCAGGACTTCCGCGCGAGCGCCCAGGAGGCCCGGGAGCTGGCCCGGGAGCAGGAAGCCCTGTCCGAGGCCCTCGAGGCCGGGGACGAGAACTCCCGCCGGGCGGACCAGCAGGACGAGCTCGCGGAGCGTTCCCGGAGGTTGCAGGAGGAGATGCAGGGGTTCGAGGAGCGCCTGGAGGAGATGGGGGAGGAAGAGGCACGGCAAGGCGCTCGCCGGGCGGGAGAGAGGGCCGAGTCGGCCACCCGGGCCATGGAGCGCACGAGCCAGATGCTCTCCCGGCCCGAGTCCGGCCGGAGCGGTGAGCCGAGCGACTCGGCCCAGAGCGCCTATCAGAACCTGGAGCAGGCGGCGGACGCCCTGGACCAGGCTCGCCAGGAGATGACCGAGAGCCGGGAGAACACCCGTCGGCAGGCATACCGACAGACCGCCTCCGAGGCCCTCGCCCTGGCCCGGCGCCAGGCCGAGATCCAGGAGCGGACGGGTAGTCGGCAGCCCGAGGAGCGGAGCCGGGCCCAGGGGGATCAGTCCGCCGTCATGGAGGGGCTGCGGAATCTCGAGTCGAACCTGCAGGAGTCCGGGGCCCAGCAGTCCGAGGGCGACGAGGGTGTTCGACGGGCTCTGGAGCAGGCTCGGGAGTCGGTTCAAGAGGCTCTCCAGTCCCTGCAGGATCCTTCGGGCGACACCCCGTCCCCCTCGGCCGCGTCCAACGAGGCCGTCCAGGCCCTGAACGAGCTGGCACGCTCCGCCAGCGAGAGCTCCCAGCGTCAGCAGGGAGGTGGGCAGCAGGCCCAGGAGAGCAGCGGGGGCCAGACCGGCCAGCAGCTTCAGGAGCTGGCTCGGCGGCAGGCGGGGATCTCCGACCAGTCGGGGGCCCTCCAGTCCATGCAGCTGGGACAGGCGGTCACGGAGCGTCGCCTTCGCCAGATCGCCGGTGAGCAGGGGCGCCTGGGAAGGGATCTCGGACAGCTCGCCGTCCAACCGGGCTCCGACGGAGAGGTCCTCGGAGATCTCCGCGCCCTGGCCCGGGAAGCCCGGGAGCTGGCCCGGGGGATGGAGGGGGGTCGCCTCGACACCGAAACCGTCCGGAGGCAGGAGCGACTGTTCCACCGGCTTCTGGACGCCGGTCGAAGCCTGGAGAAGGACGAGACTTCGTCCGAGCGGGAGTCCCGGACGGCCGAGAGCACGCCCGGACCCGAGGTCGAGTCCCTGACCATCGAGGACATGGGTGGGGAGCGCTTCCCCCTTCCCGATTCCGAGGTGCTCCGGGGGCTGTCTCCCGCCCAGAGGGCTCTCGTCATCCGATACTTCGAGCGATTGAACGGGACCGAGGCGCCCGGCTCGGTCCTGGAGAACGAAGGGCCGTGAGCGTATTGCTGGGCGGACACCGGGTGATCGCGGGCCTGGCGGCCCTCGTCCTCCTCTCGGCTGCCCAGACCGCCACGGAGGCCGCCGGGATCGGCGCATCGGTCCTCGAGGGCCAGGTTCCCCGGCAGATCCCGACCCCCGAGGAGGATCAGCTCCTCCGGGAGGCCCGGGTCCTGGAGGCTCAGGGCGATCACCGAGGGGCCGAGGAGCGGTTGCGGCTCATCCTCGAGCGGAATCCCGGACACGCCGGAGCGGTCGTGACCCTCCAGCGGATCCTGGGGGCCCAGGATCGCTGGGGAGAGATGCTTCCCCTGATCCGGGAACATCTCGACGCTCGTCCCCGGAGTCCCGCGGTCCGGACTCTCCAGCTACGACTCCTGGCGCTGACGGGATCGGCGGAGGCTTTCCGACATGCCGTGGACGAGTGGGTCGAGCAGGACCGCCGGTCCACGGAGCCGTACCAGGAGGCCGTGCGTTATCACCGGGATCTGTTCGGGCCCGAGCGGACCCTGGACTTCATCGAGGAAGCCCGCGACCGGACCGGAGTGGAAACGGCCCTTGCCCTCGAGGCCGGAGACATGCTGGCCCGCCTCGATCGTGGGGAGGAGGCCGTCGCCGAGTGGACGCGTGGCCTGGAGGGGGGCGCGAGCCTCACGGCCATCGTCCAGAGGATCCGTGATCTTCCGGGGGACGCCCGGGGACCGATCCGGAGCTTCGTCGACTCCCTGGGAGGAGAGGACGCTCCGCCCGAGGAGCTCCGCGCCGCGGCGAGGCTGGCCCTGGACGCGGGCCTCGAGGAAAGCGCAATCCGATTGGCCTCCCGGGGACTCGAGGATCTCGATGCCCGAGGTCTCAGGGGCTTCCTCCTCCAGTTCGCCAGCCGCGCCGAGGGGGTGGGGGCCCTCGATGCGGCTCTCTGGGCCTACCAGGCGGTGTGGGACCGCTCGGACGTGGCGCGAGAACGTCGAGCCCTGGACGACCAGATCGCCGAGCTGGCCCTCGCCGCGGGCGACACGACCCGGGCCCTCGAGGCGTGGGACCGGGTGAACCAGTCGCTCCCGGCCGGCTCGGTGGAGCGACGGCGCTCGGTGGCCCGTGCGGTGGACGTGGAGGTGCGGACCCTCTCCGCCCAGGATGCCGCCGAGCGGGTCGAGGAGTTCCGCACGGAGTTTCCCGGAGCGCCGGAGCTGGATCGCGTCACGGCACGGGTGGCGGAGCGGCTCCTGGAGTCCGGTGACGAAGGACGGGCGGCGGAGATCCTGACCGGGGTCGAGGGTCCCCGAAGCTCCCTGGAGCGGGCGTACCTCCAGCTTCGGCGGGGAGAGGTTCAGGGGGCTCTCCCGGACCTGGAGGCGGCGGCGAGGAGTCTCCCGCCCTCCCGGGCCACGGAGGTCCTCCATCTCGTTACATTCCTTCGAGGGGCCGGAGAGGATGCGGCCGAGCTGGGTGGCCGGGTGGCCGCCCTGGTTCACGGGAGCCGGGTGGACGAGGCCCTCGCCATGCTCGAGGGTGAAGTCGGACGGGTCTCGCTGGACGATCGTCCGGGCCTGCTCGCCCTGGGGGCGCGCTTCGTGGAGAACGAGGGCCGGGCCGAGGAGGCGGCGCGGTTGCGGGCCCGACTCGTGGAGCGCTTTCCCGATGCCGCCGAGACCCCGGAGGCCCAGCTCGGCCTGGCCCGCTACCGGGTGGACGAAGGCCGCACCGAGGAGGCACGTACCCTCCTCGAGGAACTGATCCTGAATCGTCCCGAGAGCGCCGTCGTTCCCGAGGCGAGGAGGGAGCTGGAGAGACTGAGGACCGGATCGCCGGAGAGCGCGCCATGAAGTCCACGGG
>JBKHJU010000190.1:0-4993 GCA_046537985.1 Longimicrobiales bacterium | reverse complement strand
CGATCCACCATCCCTGGGAATCGACCTCGATGCGGAAGTGGCGGGCCAGGTCGTCCCCGTGGACGACGGGGTCCACGTCCTCGCTGGCCCGGAAGCGGAACCCGGAGTCCGCGGAACGGTCCTCGTACGCCCAGAGCCACTCCCCATGGTAGTCGGGCCGGGGGATGGCCGTGGCCACGGGACCTACCGCTCCCTCGTGGCCCTGGTCGTCCACGGCGGTGATCCGGTAGTCGTACGCGCTCCCGTTCAGGACCCGCTCGTCGAGGAACCCCGGCGAGTCCGTCTCCCCCAGGAAGAAGTCGCTCCCCCCGTCGGGGTCCAGGAGGTAGACCTTGTAGTGGGAGAAGTCGGGAGCGTCGGCGGGCGACGAATCCCAGACCAGGTAGGCGGCCCCGTCCAGGGCCACGGCGTCGGTCCAGCTCGGCGCCGGCGGCGGGACCGGCCGGGGAACGAAGACCTCGACGACGGCGGTCCGGTCCGACTCCACCCCGGACGCCGGATCCACCGCGACGACGAAGTACTCGTAGGAGACCTCCTCGGCCAGGTTCACGTCGGCGTAGGAGCAGAAGCCGTCGGTGCAGTTGGTCACCTCGGCGACCAGGAGCCACCGGGCGTCGGACACCCGCTTTCCGTAGACCCGGAAGGACTCGCCGTCCCATCCGGCTCCCAGCTCCCAGCTGAGGTGGACGGCCCGGTCGTAGTACCAGCCCTCCAGGGCCCGGGGCTCGTCGGGAACGTGTCCCACCTCGACCCCGGTGGCGGAGGTCCGCTCCCGACACGCGGTCAGGGATCCGGCCAGGACCACCAGGGCGAGCCCGAGCATCAAAGGGCGCAGCGCCCGGGGAGTCGCGGGCCGCGGAGCATGTTTCCCACGGGGTCCGTCGTCGACTCGTCCGTCCCTGCCTGGTTGCCGCTTCATCGTCGCCTCCCCTCCGATGGGCGCCCGGGGCGCCGGTTTGGGGTCCCGTCGCAGAGGGCGAACACACCTCCACGGCCGGTCTCACGGGCCAGGATTGCAGGAGCCGTACCAGCCCGGAGATCCCATGATTTCAAGGGTTTCCACCGCAAGGGACGCGGGAGGCGTCCTCTGGAGAGGACACGCGGGGGACCCGAAGGAAGGACGGCCGTCGAGGACCGGTCAGGAATCCGCGGCCCGCCCCGGGACGTCCCGGACGGGCGTGAGTACCCACGGGGGTCGGCACCCACGGGCGTCGGCGCGACGCGTGGGGCGCCGCCCGGATCGATTCAGCGCCGCCCCACCGGGCTCTGCTGGCGGTAGTCGAACTCCAGGTCCTGGTTGTCCAGGAGCTGCACGCTGAACCGGAAGGCCCAGTTTCCGGTGGCCGTCTGGAGGAAGTCGAAGTTGGCCCTCCACCGGTGCAGGTCCCGGGTCAGGCGGACCGTGTGATCGTTGAAGCGTCGCCGATTCAGGTCGTACGCCGTGGTCCAGCTCACGTCCCAGTGCTCGGTGGGCTGGAAGTTGAAGTTCATCTGGAGCATCTGGCTGCCGGAAGCGGTCTCGAGCCGGGGACGCTGCAGGGAGTACGAAAACTGGGCTCTCCAGTCGCCGACTCCGCCGCCGCCGACTCCGGCTCCGGCGCCATCCGCCGCGCCCTGTCCGCCGGGAACGATGGAGGACTCGTCGAAGCCCTCCCCGCCGGGATCCGCCTCCGGTCCCTGGCCGCCCGCCCGGGACGCTCCGTCGCCGTCTCCGGGATCGCCCGACGCCGCGGCCTCGTCGTCGTCCCCCGACAGTCCCAGCCACCGGAAGAGCGACGAGGACGAGCTCATGGAGAATGAGAAGTTCATGGACGACAGGTGGGGCGAGAAGCTCCGCCCCTGCCCGGGCCCGAGGGACGGCCCGTCCTCGGCGGGCTCCTCCACATCGAAGAGGTCGTGGGTGAACTGGAGGGAGATACCCTGGAGGTAGTCGGACTTCACGCTGTTGTTCAGGGACGTGGTCTGGAATCCCCCGACGAACGAGCCCGCCGAGTCGGCCTGGACGAAGTCGTAGGTGACGACGCTGGTCTGGAGCCCCAGAAGCGTGACCGCCCGTCCCGTCTCCAGCCGCTCGAGGCCGTCGTCCGGAAGAAGGTCCTGATCCGTCCCGCTCTCCCCCCGCCTCGCCTGATCGGCCCCTCCCCGCTGCCCGACCCCGTCCGGGTCTCCCTCCTGACCGTCCTCCCCCAGGACGTCCACAGCCAGGGTATCCACCTGTGGCAGCCCCTCGGCCCGGGCGATGCTGTCCTCCCGGGCCCGAGCGACGGAGTCGGCCCGCTCCTGCTCGTCGGCGGCCGCCTCGGCCTCCTGGGTGAGCTTCGCTTCGATGGTCTGGTTCAAGTTGACGGACATGACGCTCCGGGTCTGGATCTCCCCGGAGCCGAAGACCTGGCGCTGGAGCTCGGTGGGGCTCACCTCGGGGCTGTAGTCGTAGCTGATCCCCGGCGAGATCTTGTGCCGGATCTGCTCGAAGGACCCGGCCCCCGGAAAGAACCCGTACACGTCCGTCTTGAGGCGGACCCCGAAGCTGGTTCGCATGGGCGCCGCCACGAAGCCCGAGCCCACGCTCAGCGTGTCCGAGCGAACCGAGCGTCCGCTGACCTGGACCCGGGGCGTGATCGTCGTGGATCCGATGAGCCGCTGCTGGTAACCCGCTCCCCCGCTCCAGCTCAGCTCCTCCCGGGTCAGGTCCACCCCCGCCACCTCCGGTGGAAGGCCCGCCGCCGTCCGGGCCGCCGGGTCCGAGTCCGGGCCGATTCCCGGCGTCAGGAAGAAGTCCGGGATCCCCCGCTGGGTGTCGGCGTTGTACGACGCGCTCTGGCTGATGGACAGGTTGCCCAGGCTGAACCCGCTGCTGGCCGAGGCGCGGGTGTCGACCTGGTCGGCCCGGTTCTCCTGGAAGGTGCTGTCCAGGGGCTGGTCGGCGAAGTCGCGGGTGTTGCGCCGGAAGCTCGACGAGCCGTTCCAGGTGATGTCGTTGAAGAGCCCGCCCTGGCCCGGAGGCGCCTGGAAGAAGGTGACGGGGTTCAGGGAAAGGCTCACGCTGGGCAGGGTCATCTCGACCCGATCGTCGCTCAGGAATTGCTGCCGGTTCGCCGACACGTTCAGCGATCCCCAGTCGAATCGGTGGTTCAGCCCGCCCTGGGACTGGATCGACTGGGTCACCTCCCGGGGATCGAAGGAGTTTTGCCGCACGAAGGAGGAGTTGGACGCGTAGCGGGCGTCCATGGAGAAGCGGGTCCGCTCGCTGATCTGCCAGGAGTGGCGAGTATTGAAGGCCTGCTGGATCGAACCGTCGGCCGCCCAGTAGTGCCGGTAGTCGAGCCCCCCCTGGAGGAATTGCCGGGCCCAGTTGTATCGGATCTGTCCGGTGACGGCCGTGAAGTTGTCGCTGAACCAGTCCAGCGCCACGGTGGCGTCCGTGTAGTCGCTCATGGCCCAGTAGAATCCCACGTTCGAAATCCTCCGGCTGTAGCCCGCGGAGCTGCGGACGATGTCGTTCACGCTGAAGCGGGGGGTCAGGAGGCCGCTGGCCCTACCCTCGGCCAGGCTCTGGGCCATGAAGGGAAGCCACGCCACCGGCACGTCGGCGAAGTAGAGCCGTACCGGACGGGCCACAAGGATGTTGCCCTGGTGGATCTTGATCTCGTCGGTCTCGAAGTGGTAGTGGGGCACTTCCAGGTCGCAGGAGGTGAAGCTGGTGTGGGAGCCGTAGACGAGCTCCGATTCCACCGAGGGGAGGTCCCCGCTCACGTACCAGTCCGTGCCTCCCTGGCTATAGCGAGTCTGGGCGGCCAGGGCGCTCCCCCGCCGGGTCGTCAGGTCCAGGACCATGGTCCTGGACGCCACCGGATTCCCTGCATCCGGCGTGTACTCGCCCCCACCGACCGTCCGGACCCGCTCGTCGATCTCGCTGTAGACGATGGCCGAGTCGGCGGCTACGCTCATGCCCTCCCGGGACACCTGTGGACGCTCCTCCTCCTCTCCCCGAAGGATGAGTTGGCGGTCGCCCGCCTCGAACTCGGCGCTCGCCCCGCTGTAGTTCGTGATCACGTACCCGTCCAGCTCCCGGAGGGCGGAGGCCAGGGAGTCCCGGGCTCCGACCCCCTGGTCCCCGCCCCGGGCGTCGGTGCGGGCGCCGTCCGTTCCCGTTCGAGCCGCGGCTCCGGTATCCTGGGCCGCGCGGAGGGAGTCGGCCCCGAGGGGACGGCTCAGGGCCTCGAGCTGTCGGAGGATGCGGATCCGCGTGGAGTCGGTGGCGGGAACAGTATCGCCGGGGGCTGCGGCGTCCTCACGGGGCGCGTCGGAAGCACCCCGGTCCGCGGCGGTATCCGCCGGCTGCTGGGCCGCCAGCCGATGACCGAACGTCAGGCCCGAGCCGCCGCCCGCCCCGGGGGCCGGGACCGCCGCGAACCCTTCACCGAGCACCAGCAGCGCCGCCAGGGCCGTGACTCCCGCGATGCGCCTCGTACCTCCTCGCGGGAATCCGCGTAACACCGAGAGCGTGAACGTGCCGCGCTGCCGAGGAACGCCGACGAGGAATAGCGCCGCTATCGTGAGCGAGGGCGGACGTCGCCCAGCATGGATGCAGCGGCGCTCGTATGTCGCGGATTCTCGCGAGGAGGTACGAGCGGCTCCCCCCCTCATCGGGCCTCCACGGCCCCCGACGGAGGCTCCCGCGACGGCTCGTTGTCGCCCTCCGATCCCTCGCCGGCCCGCTTCAGCCGGCCCCGGTGAATCCACACCGAGAGAAGGATGCTGACCTCGTAGAGAAGCACCAGGGGAATCATCATGAGCAGAGTCACCGTGATCACGTCTCCCGGCGACAGGAAGCTGGCCAGGATCGTGATTCCGACGATGGCGTGACGGCGCTTCTCCCTGAGGAACTGTGGAGTGATGAGGCCCATGGCCGTGAGGATCATGACGACCACGGGAAGCTCGAAGACCACGCCGAAGGCGACGAGTAGCTTGGTGACGAAGGCCAGGTACGGCC
>JBKHJU010000189.1:0-4999 GCA_046537985.1 Longimicrobiales bacterium | reverse complement strand
GGGTATAGCGGAGGAGATCGCTGAGACGCGCGATCATCCTCCGAACCCCCCGTGGATCGGTGGTCACCAGGGTGGCGACGGCGTTGAGGGTGTTGAAGAGGAAGTGGGGGTTGAGCTGGGTCCGAAGCACCTGCAGGCGGGCCTCGACGAGCTGGGTCCGGAGCAGCGTGGCCTCGGCTTGGCGAGCCCGATACCGGAGGAAGTAGTCCCGGGCGACTCCCGCCGTCAGAACCAGGTGACACGCCAGGAGGTCGTTGAGAAAGCGATAGCGGGCCATTCTCCAGATTCCGTCGGTGCCCGCCAGGCTTCCGCCGAGAAGGTCCTGGAGGACGACGGACGAGATCAGGGCCAGCCCCGTGGAAACCACGATGGCGAGGACCAGGCTGAAACCCAGGAGGCCGACGATTCGTACAACCCTCCGGGTGCCCCCGTCCCGGGTCGGACCCAGGCGCCGGGTGAGCCAGAACAGGGGTAGCGTCAGCGCCGCCCAGGTGTACGCACCCAGGAAGGTGAACGCCACGAGAGCGGCAGGGGCAGCCTGTTCCGTCTGCCTCAGGGGCGACAGGAAGAGGCTCGCAGCCATGACGACGCCGAAGAACGTCCAGAACCCCAGGATGAGAAAGATGCCCCGCCATCCGATCCGCAGCCCGGGGGGCAGATCGGACCGATGCGGGCCGAGGTCGGGGGGATCCGACTCGTCTCCCGGCCCGCTGAACCCGGTCCGGGATGTCGCTGGAGTCGTCATCCCCTGAACATGTCGGTCGCCGGCAGGCGGAGGCAACGTCGCGGGAACTGCGCTCGATGACACCTCTGTGCCGTTCGCAACATTTCAGTGCGCCAGACGAATAAGGACCTCGCCTCGGCGCCAAAGGCGCGTATATTACAGACTGCAATCTTCCCACCGCTCGAGAAGGAGCCGTCCGAATGCAACGCCAGAGCTGGATGTCTCGAATTCCTTCGGTTCTCGCGGCTGCGGCCGCGACGCTTCTGCTGGTCTTGGCGGCGCCCTCCACGGTCGACGCCCAGACGTCCGCGGCGTCGAACCTCCAGGGCAATCAGGAGCTTCACCTCTTCGACGCCGAGGAGTTCGGCATCGATCCCGAGCAGGTCACCTATTCGGAGGACATCGCGCCGATCCTCCAGGAGAGCTGCGTGACCTGCCATCGTGAAGGCGGCGGGGGGCCCATGCCGCTCACCACGTACGAGGAAGTCCGCCCCTGGGCCCAGATGATCCAGTTCCGGACGGCGATCCGGGATCGCATGGGCGCCATGCCGCCGTGGTACGTGGAAAAGGACATCGGAATCCAGCACTACAAGCAGGACAACTCCCTCAGCGACGTGGATCTGGCCAAGATCCAGGCGTGGGCGGACAACGGAGCGCCCCAGGGCGATCCCGCCGACGCCCCGCCGCCGCGAGAGTTCGCCGAAGGCGATGAGTGGCGGATCGAGCCGGACGTCGTCGTGGAGTCCGAGCCCATCACCATGGGCCCGAACGATCCCGACTGGTGGGGTGAGATTCCCAGCATCTCCATTCCCATCGAAGAAGACCGCTACGTGAAGGCCGTGGAGGTCCGGGAGATCAACGAGTCCGTCGGAGAAGCTACCCGTGAGACGGTGGGAGGAAAGTACATCGTCCACCACATGATCTGGCGAACGGAGAACCCCGAGACGGGGAACACGACGTCGTGGCCGGTCCACGAGGTGGGAAGAAATCCGGACCTCTTCGACGACGACGCCGGAAGGCTCCTCCGTGCAGGGTCGAGAATCGCGTCCGAGTCGGTGCACCTCCACTCCAACGGTCGCGAGACCACGGCCCGGCTTCAGATCGGCTTCGAGCTCTTTCCCGAGGACTATGAGCCCAAGTACGAAGGGAGCATCACGGCCCTGGCCAACGGCTCCGACATCGACATCGAGGCGAACGAGGCAGGGCAGGAGCTCCACGCCTACACCGTGGTTCAGCGCCCGACGAAGATCATCAGCTTCGAGCCCCACCTGCACGCGCCCGGTGAACGGATGTGCCTGGAGATGATCTGGGGCTTCAAGGCCGAGACCCTGTCGTGCGTCGGCTACGACCACAACTGGGTCCGGACCTACGTCTTCGAAGACGACTATCAGCCGCTGGTGCCACCGGGGGCCATCCTCCACATCGTCGGCTACATGAACAACTCGGAGTCCAACCAGAACGTGCCCGATCCGAGGAACTGGCAGGGCTCGGGGAACCGGTCCGTGGCCAACATGTTCATCGACCTCGGCGAGCGGGTCACCATGACCCCGGAGCAATTCGCCGAAGAGGTGGAGGAGCGGGTCGAGGTCTTCGAGCTGACGAAGAACGACTACCTGATCGGGTGCCCGATGTGCCTGGCCATCGTCGAGACGCCGGGACCGAAGCCGTCTCCCCAGTTCGAGGCGAGCACGGACGAGCAGGCGGCCGATCCCGAGCAGACCGACGCCGGGGACGAGGAGTAACCGGCGGCAGCGGCAGCGAGTCGCAGGAAATGGAGGATACCCGGGAAGATCGCCTGGCACGGGCAGCACCGATGGAATACGGACCACAGATGGATTGATGGATTGAAGGAGGTCGCGGATTGGCCGGCGTCGGTCAGCATCGACGCCGGCCGTTTCGCGCTCAGAAGCCAGCCGAACGAGTCAACACCGACGGGTCGAATCGACCGAGGATCTCAAGAAAGATGAAGCAACGCAGCAAGTTCTGGAGAAATTTCGGAGGCGCGGGAGTCGTGCGAGTCGTGGGTGCGGCCCTGGCGGCCCTCGCCCTCGTCGGCGCCCCCGACGGCCTCGAGGCCCAGGGTCTCACCTACACCAAGGGACAGTCCATCTCACCGGCCTACGAGGGCTGGACCGAGAACGAGGACGGCTCCTACAACCTGATCTTCGGTTACATGAATCGGAACTGGGAAGAAGAGCCGGACGTGCCCATCGGGCCGAACAACCAATTCTCGCCGGGCCCGGCCGACCGGGGTCAGCCGACCCACTTCCTTCCCAGGCGCAATCGCTTCGTCTTCCAGGTGCGGGTGCCGGCCGACTTCGGGGAGGACGACGAGCTCGTGTGGACCCTGAACGTGAACGGTGAGGAGAGCAAAGCCTACGGCTCCCTCCGAGACGACTACTTCCTCGACAACGTGACGATCATGTCCGAGACCGGAACCCTCGGGGCTGGAACCAGCGACCCCGACCTGCGAGCGCAGGAAGCGCCCGAGGTCGACCTCGAGACCGACAGCGAGATCGAGGCCCAGGTCGGCCAACCGGTGCGCCTTGCTGCCCACATCACCGACGACGGGCTCCCCGAGGCCGGTGGCAACCAGACCATCCGCGGAGGCGATGGCCTTCCCGTCGCGGAGGACGGCGGACTGGACGTCGAGCGGGCCTTCCGCATGCTCCCGGTCCGAATCACCGTGGACAAGATCGTCGGGCTCCACATGACCTGGTTCCCCTACCGCGGGCCCGAGGGCGTGGACGTGAAGGAGGCGATCCACATCAACCCGCCCCAGGTCCATCCCTGGGAGGACACGCGCCCATTCTCCAACTCTCCGTGGGCTCCCTTCTGGGTGCCGCCGGAGCAGCCCGAGGACGACGTGTGGGAGGCGGAGGTCACCTTCTCCGAGCCCGGCACCTACGTGCTTCGGGGCCGGGCCGACGACGGTGGGCTGTTCACGGATCGGGACGTGACGATCCACGTGAGGCCGCCGACGCTGTGAGCTAGGGAAGGGACCTGCGGAGCGGGTCCGAAGGGAGGAGCGGGGGCGGGGGCGTGGTCGGGCTGGACACACAGCTCGAGCGGAACGGGCCAGCGGAAGCTCGGCAAAGAGTCCTCACGGAGAAGCCGCTTCGGGGGCACGTCTGCCATAGAAGATCACCCCCCCCGGTGCTTACCGTGGACCATCACTCTCAGGATCCCTGGCACGAGCCGTGGGGAGGACCGCTTGAAACAGATGTCCCGCTTCGTCTGCGCTGCCCTGTTGCTGCCCGTCGTAGTCGCGAGCCTGGAGGCCCAGGACTCCGACTGGACCGTGAGCCGCACACCGGATTCCCGTTTCGAGAACCTCGAGGGCTACCCCTTCGAGGCGAACTACATCGAGATCAACGGGCTCCGGATGCACTACGTGGACGAAGGGTTTGCCCAGGAAGGGACCATGCTCCTCCTTCACGGAGAGCCGACGTGGAGCTACCTCTACCGCGAGATGATTCCCGTCTTCGTCGACGCGGGGTACCGGGTGGTGGCGCCGGACATGATCGGCTTCGGCAAGAGCGACAAGGTCGTCGAAAGGGATTGGTACACCCTGGACCGCCACCTGGGGATGCTGCAGGAGCTCGTCCGACGCCTGGACCTCCAGGACGTCACCGTCGTGGTTCAGGACTGGGGCGGGCCCAACGGCCTCGTCACCGCCACCGAGATGCCGCAGCGGTTCGAGCGGCTGATCATCCTCAACACCTGGTTGCACCACGAGGGATACGAGTACACCCAGGCGCTCCGACGATGGCGCGTCCGGTCCCAGGAGATCGACTTCACGAAGACGACCGTCACGCCGGAAAATCCCGAAGGTTACCGGGCACCATTCCACACCGAGGAAGCCACGGCGGGAGCGTATCGGTGGCCGTGGATGCTCCCCTTCGCTCAGCCCCGGGAAGGAGGCGCCGAGCGGCAGGAGGGAGCCTTCCGGGCCCTGGGAGGCTGGGACAAGCCCGCCCACGTGATCTTCGGGGCCGAGGACCGGATCTTCACTCCCGAGTGGGGCCGCGAATTCGCGAATCACATCCCCGGCGCCACCTTCGACACCGTACCCGGTGCCGGACACTTCGTGCAGGAGACGGGTGCGCCGCTGGCGGAGCTGATCCTGGAGAAGATTCGAGCGGAGTGAGGGGGGTGGGGGACGGTGAGTCGCGGACGCCTCGGACCGAACTCGCGGACACGCTGACCCGGCACCGCGACGTCCTTACCCCCGCCAACCCGACCACGGAGGCCCGTCGACTCCCCATTGACACC
>JBKHJU010000188.1:0-5025 GCA_046537985.1 Longimicrobiales bacterium | reverse complement strand
ATCTCATCCTTCGCCGCCTGGGTGGACTCCGATTCCTTGTAGGGTCTCTCGTGGGTCAGGCAATCGAAGGCGTCGGCGGCGGCCACGATCCGTCCCACCAGGGGGATGTCCTCGCCCGCCCTGCCCGGCTGGTAGCCGGAGCCGTCCCACTTCTCGTGATGGTAGAGGGCGATGACCCGGGCCGTCTCCAGCAGGGGGTAGGCGGTCCCGGAGAGGATCCGCTCCCCGATGGTGGTGTGGCTCTTCATCACCTCGAACTCCTGGGGCGTCAGGGGACCCGGCTTCATGAGGATGGCGTCGGGGATCCCGATCTTTCCCACGTCATGAAGGGGAGCCGCCCTCCGGATCACCTTGACCTCCTCGTCGGACAGCCCTACGACCTGCGCCACCAGCGCCGAGATGACCCCGACCCGCTCGGCGTGTCGTCCGGTCACGTCGTCCCGGTACTCCGCCGCCAGGGCCAGCCGGTGGAGGATCTCGGTCTGGGCCTCGGCCAGCTCACGGGTCCGCCCGCGGACCTTCTCCTCCAGGGTCTCGCTGTAGGCCCGGAGCTCCTCGTGGAGGGTCCGGGTCTCCAGGAGGTTCTTGATCCGGAGCAGTGCCTCGGTGGCCTCGAAGGGCTTTCCGACAAAGTCCTTGGCGCCCACCGACAGGGCCCGGCGCTTCGTGTCGGGATCGGGATCGCCGGTCAGCACGAGGATGGGGAGGAAGACGTCGGAAGGGATGCGCTCGTCCAGCATCTCCATGACCTCGAAGCCGTCCAGATGGGGCATGTGAAGGTCCAGGAGGACCAGGTCCGGTCGGAATTCCTCGAAGAGGGACTCCACCTCCCGGGGATCGTCCGTCGTCCGGATTCGGCCGTAGCCGACCCGGTTGAGAAGCCTCTCCAGCACCCGGAGGTTGGCGGGCTCGTCGTCGACGATCAGGATCCGGGCCTCCAGGAGTTCCTCGGAGGCCAGCTCGGACAGTCCCCCCGCGGGCGTCCGGGGGCTCGTCATCCCTCCCGTACCTCTCGGCGAGACGCCCACCGGACGGGTTCGAGGTCCAGGTCCTGCTTCTCCTCCCTCTCCCTCAGCTTGTCGGCCAGGAGCTGGTAGGCGATGGGCATGAAGTCCCGTTCCGTCACCAGACCCACCAGCTTCCCACCCTTGACCACGGGCAAGCACGACACGCCCTCGTCCCGCATGATCTCGATGGCCTCCATGGTGGGGGTCTCCGGGGAGACGGAGATGGGGTCGTCCTCCATGATGGTGCCCACCGCCACGTCGGCAGTCTCGCCTCCCTCGGCCATGAGCCGGAGAAGGGATCGGTAGGAGACGATGCCCACAAGGTGATGCTCGTCGTCCTCGACCAGGACGTGCCGGATCTCCTCGCGCTCCATCAGGAACGCGACCAGGTCCACCAGCTCCTCCTGGTTCACCGTGATGAGAGACGTCGTCATGTACTGCTCCACCGTCATGAAGTTGGGTTCCCACCCACCGCCCTCGTCCAGCTCGCCCACGGACCACTCGTGGACGGGCTCTCCACTCTGCTGACGCCGGAAGAGGGCCGCCGTGAGGGCCGAGAGTCGCTCCCCCCGGGTGGCCTCCCGGTCCATGCCGGCGAGGGAGCGGATGAGCCAGTGCGCGCCGGTGGTCTCGGATCGGACGCGATCCTCCACCACTCCCAGGTACCTGTCGGCGTCCCCGCCGTCGATCGCGAGCACCGTCATTCCGTCCCGGGCCAGGGGAAGCAGCCTTTCGAGGATGAGGCGCCGGGCGCTGATGGTCTCCCCGCCGATCCAGTCGAACCGGGCGTTCAGGCCCAGCCGGGCCGCCGCCAGGAAGTTCGACTTGGCGTCGTCGAAGGCCATGTGCTCCGTGATGTCGCCGTGCTCTCGGACCATCCCCATGACCAGCCCCATCCAGAACGCGGCGTTGGCCACCTCGTCCACCACCGACGGACCGGACGGAAGGCTACGGCACTCGATTCTCAGATGAGGCTTGCCGTCGGTGATCCCGTAACAGGGCCGGTTCCAGCGATAGACCGTTCCGTTGTGGAGCTGGAGGGCCTGCAGCTTCGGGACCTCACCCCGTTCGAGGACCGCGAAGGGGTCCTCGTCGACCTCCTTGGCCAGGAGCACGCGGAAGCGGGCGATGTCTTCCTGGAAGAGCTCGACCACCGATTCCTCGGCCCAGCGGTCCCCGAAGCGCACCCGGGGGCTCACGTCCCGCAGATGGAGGGTGGCGCTCCGGGTATCCAGGGACTGCTGGAAGAGGGCGATCCGGGTCTCGGCCCAGAGGCGCCGTCCGAAGAGGAGCGGCGAGTTCACCCCCGCGGCGAGGACCGGCGCCGTGGCCACCTGGGCCACGTTGTAGACGTCCACGAACTCCTCGGCGGAGACCTGGAGGTGGAACTGGGCGCTGGTGTTGCACGCCTCCAGCATGACCGAGTCGTGCTTGATGTTCAGCTCGTCGGTCCCCTCGATCCGGAGCCGGTACTCCCCGCCCCGCATCCGGGTGAGCGCCTCGTTCAGGGCGTAGTACCGGGGAATCGGGGTGATGCTGTCCATGGAGAGGTCCGACTTGCTCAGGGTCGGCAGGATGCCCGTGAGGATCACCTCGGCGTCGGCCTGGTGGGCCGCCTCCCGAACCTGGGCGATCCGCTCCCGTAGCTTCTCTTCCAGGGTGGAGAAGACCCGTCCCTCCAGGACGAGGGGATCGAGGTTGATCTCCAGGTTGAAACGGGCGAGCTCGGTGGTGAAGGGCCCGTCCTCGGGCAGGTGCCCCAACACCTCCTGGGACACGGGCGCCGGCCTCCAGCCACGGTCGACGAGGAAGAGCTCCTGCTCGGCTCCACAGCGGCGAATGTCCGACTCGAACATCCTCCCCTCGAGCATGCGTTCGAGGGCCTGCAGATCTCGAAGAATCGCCCGGGTGAATGCCCGGATGGAGCGGGGATCCAGGTCCGGTCTCACGTCCTGTCGACCCATGGGACTCCCTGTTCCGAGTGGACGACGGCTGGATGCACGGGGGGCACCCGCCACCGGGCCCTCCCGGCCCCGGTCAGCCCGGCACGGAGGCGTCCGTCGTATCGGTGGAGTCTACACGTCAGGTGGAGGTTGGATCAACCGGAGGACACCGCCCACTCGTATGCTCCCTCCCCACGTTTTCATCCCGCGACAGGTCCCCCGGTGGACGCCGAGAGCCCGGGAGCCTCGCACGAGGCCGTCCGGAGTCCACGACGAAAGCGTCCGCCGCAGGGGACAGTGGAACCGATTCGCCCACCCCTCCCGAACGGGGCTCCCGTGCGCCCCCACGGACCGACCAGCCCCGCCGGAGCTCCTCCACCGACGAGGCCCACTGCGCCGATCCCGCCCATTCCGTACGGACGTTCCACGAGTCCCGCCCGCTCGCGGGCGCCTCCCACGCTCTCCATGCCAGACTGGCAGCACCGGACCCGTCCCGGGCTGGCACGGCTCTTGATCATCAAGACTCGCGAGGGCCGTTTCGTCGGCCGAATACGACCGTGGAGGCCCAAGGAGGCTACCATGAGAAATCACGGACCAGAAGAGCCGATCACGGCCGAAGGCGGCGGGATGGATGGATCCGGAGCCGCCCGGGGCGACTCTTCGAAGCCGAAGGCCTCGGACATCGTCTTCGACTTCTCGGCGCTGGACGAGATGAGGTTCCAGGATCTTTCCTTCCTCCTCACCGCCCGGCAGCTCGTATCGGACGACGATCGCGCGGTCTGGGCCACGGGAGTGCCCGTGGGAACGTGGCGGACGCTTTACTCCATGGGGCTGAGCGGACTCTTTCGACCCTTTCCCACTTCGGACGTGGAGGACGCCTGACGAGCCCGTCCTTCGTCGGATGTGGCTCGATGAACGAATCCCCCGGTCGCGAGACGCGACCGGGGGATTCGTTCTTGCTTCGTGGTTGCTTCCCACACCGTCGGGGTGCCGGGAAGCGGCCCGTCTCCCGAGCATCCATCGAGCTCGAAAGACGGTCCTCCCGGGCCGGCGATCAGCCGCGGAAACCCACCTGACCGTCCTCGGTCACCGTGAGATGGAGGTACATGCCCACGGCCGCGTGGCCGGGAACGTAGCAGATGAGGGAGTACTCGCCCGCCTCGTCCACGGTGAAGGTGATGGTCTCGCTCTCACCGGGCAGGGTGGCTTCGTTCAGAGAGGTCGGGTTCGAGGTCATGGCTCCCTCGAAGACCGGCGTCGGGTTCGAAAAGTTGGCCGGGAAGTTGCTCCGCTCCTCACCCACACCGACCGAGTGGGCCATGTTCTGGTCCTGGTTCTCCAGGGTGAGGGTCACCTCGGTTCCCACCGGGATGAAGACCTCGCCTTCTCCACCGTAGTAGCCGTTGAAGTTCCAGGCGTTGTTCTCCGTCGTCTCACCGGCGATGAGGGTCATTTCGAGGGTCTCGGCGCCCTCGTCGTGGCTCATCCACTCGGGCATGGTGACGGCCCCGGCGGCCTCTTCGGCAGCGGGTGCTTCTTCTTCCGTGGCCGGCGCTTCTTCTGCGGGCTCCCCACCGCCGCAGGCGGCCATGGTGAGGGCGAAGAGGAACGCCGTGCTGTATGTGAATGGTCGCTTCATCGGTTCCCGTGTCCTGGTTCGATTCGAATTCGCATGCGCGTGGAGGTAGTCGTGGGTGCACGACCGATCCTCCGATGTGCCGTAGCCCGTTAGTATAGTCGAATCCGGCGTCTGGCACTACCGATTCGGGAGCTCGTCCACAGCGTCCCTTCCAGCGCGGATCCGGTCCAGGGTGGATCGGCTGCCGGGTCCCCGGAGCGCCCGACCGGGCCGGGCCCCCGTGTGCTCGCCGTCCCGGAGGACGAAGACCCCGTTCACCAGCACGTGGTCGAAGCCCGTGGACACCTGGTGGGGATCCTCGAACGTGGCTCGATCGTCCACCGTCTCGGGATCGAAGACCACCACGTCGGCGAAGAAGCCCTCCTCCAGAAGCCCCCGATTCGGGATGGAGAGGCGGGTCGCCACAGCCGACGTCGACTTCCGCACGGCTTCCTCC
>JBKHJU010000187.1:0-5076 GCA_046537985.1 Longimicrobiales bacterium | reverse complement strand
GATCGAGGGCTCCCAGCCCCCGCGCAGGGAGCTCCGGTACAGGTCGATGACCGCCTGGTCGCCGTAGGTGCCCCCGATGTACGCCCAGAGGGCCTGTCCGAAGCGGTAGGGGAAGTACGTCGTGCCCTGGGTCATCTGCTCGATGGTGGGCAGGTCGTCCCGCCGGACGGCGTCCCGGAGCCACATGGCGGTGAGGGGGTCCTCACGGCCCACGGAAAGGTACTCGGCCATCCCCTCCACCAGCCACAGGGGAAGGCGGGAAAGGCCCCGGATCCCGGTCCCGCTCCGGGACTGGGCCAGGTTGTACTGGAAGGCGTGGACGAGCTCGTGACCGAGGACGTGGTCGTTGTCGGCATAGGAGCCGGTCAGCGGCATGATGACCCGGTTCTTCAGGGACTCGGTCACACCGCCGGTGCCCTCGCCGATGGCGCCCCGCAGCGTGTTGGTCTGCTGGAAGTCGGGGTGGTCGGCATAGAGGATCAGCGGCTTCCGCTCCTCGAACTCGTGCTGGAAGTTCCGGGCGAAGCGCTCGTACCACCGCTCCGACATCCGGGCCATGTCCTCGACGGCCTCGGCCTCCTCCGGATAGAAGTGGATGTCGAAGTGGGGGGTGCGCAGGACGTCGAAATCGAAGGTCTCGTACTGGACCTTGTTGCGCCCGAAGTACTGGGCGTCGGCCGGGGCGGGGAAGAGAAATGCCACGCCGGAGAGCACGATGAGCGCGGTGCTCGACGTGCGGAGGTGCGTGGCAGCGGGGACGCAGGTCTTCATGTGGGGATCTCCTCCCTCGGGATCCGGGCGGTTCCACCCAGCCGAAGCCGGCACGGGTCGGATGCGTTCCCGGGTTCCACGACTCGAACGGGGTTCCGGGGTCGCGAAGATGCTCCAAGCTCGAAGCATCCGGTGTTTGAAAGTACGGTGCACCACCTGTTGTACAACAGAAGGCTCCAAAAGGCTCCAAGAAGCTCGCGGCCCGGAGGGGGACGGGGTAGGCCCGTCCGCCCTCCCGGGATCGCGACGCCGCCTCGGATCTGGCCCCGTGGCGCTCGCAACGGGACCCGCTGTGCTTCTTCAACAGACTTTTAGAGGGGCGCGTCGGAGGCGGACCAGGCCTCCTCGAACCGGCGCTCCACCTCCCGGGCGTCGGCGTCGCGCCCCTGGGCCCGGAGAGCGCGGGCCAGACCGTGCAGCGACCAGCCGTTGTCCGGGAATCGCTCCAGGTCCTCCCCGAAGGCCCGGGCGGCGTCCTCGGCCCGGCCCGCGTCGAGCAGGACCTCGCCCAGCTCCTGACGGACGGGGACGGTCCATTCCGGCGGCTCGCCGTAGAGGAGGGCGTCTTCGTGTCGAACGGCGTCGCGGAGACGCTCCACGGCTTCGTCGAGCCGGCCCTCGGCCTGGGCGATCCGTCCGGCCAGCACGTCGGTGGGGATCGCCAGGATGTCGTGGCTGGCGTTGAATTCCATCCGCACGCCTTCGAGCTCCGGCGTGCGGGCCAGCTCCCGGAGTCGGGCGAGCTCCTGGCGGGCCTCGTCGGTCCGTCCCACGGCCGCCAGAGCCCGTCCCCGGGCGTACCGCCAGACGGCCCGGGCGTGGGGGAGATCCTCGGGCGGAGCGGGTTCCTCGAGAATTTCCTCCCATCGCTGGAAGCGGACCTGGATCTGGAGGGGCCGGGTGATCCAGTGCTGGAGGAAGCTCATCCCGGGCGCTCCGAACATCTCCTCCGGGACCAGGGATGTGAGACGCTCGGCGGCCTCGACGGCCTTGTCCACCTGTCCGCTCATGAGGCCGGCGAAGGCCATGAAGTCGTAGTTGTGGGGATAGTACCCCGCCGTATACATGCCGACGCCCGGACGCTGGTCCCGGATGTACTCCTCGTCGGCGTGGACCGCGTGCTCGTTGGCCTCCACCGCGTCCTGGTAGCGGCCGACCCGGACGTAGATGTGCCCGGGCATGTGAACGATATGACCCGCTCCCGGCATGAGGGATGCCAGCCGCTCCGCGCAGGGGACCGCGCGTTCGGGATGTTCCTTCTCGACGGCGTGGATGTAGAAGTGGCACGCACCCGGATGCTCCGGTGAGCGCTCCACGACGCGGGTCAGGTGGTCCAGGGCCTCGGAGATGCCGGGTTGTGGCCGTCCGTCGGCGGTCCAGTAGTCCCAGGGCCGCAGGTCCATGAGGGACTCTCCGTAGAGGACCGAGATCTCGTCGTCGTCGGGATAGCGGTCGGCCAGCTTGCTCATGGCGTCGGCGTAGGCCGAGTCCAGGGCGGCCCGGTCACCGGGGGGGTTCGGGACGTAGCGGACCGAAAGGGCCTCCACCAGACCGCGCTCCCTGTCCGTCTCGTCGTCGAGGGCCGCCTGCGCCCTCGTGAGGGCCTCGTAGGCCGCGACCGCCGAGGCCGAGTCCATGGGGAGGTTGATGTTGGGGCCGTACGAGAGGGCCTCTCCCCAGTAGCACATGGCGCACGAGGGGTCGATCTCCTGGGCGGCGCGGAAGGAGCGGACCGCCTCGGCGTGGTTGAAGGCGTAGTAGAGGCGGAGCCCCTGGTCGAAGTATTCCTGGACCGGGGGTGCGGCCGTCGTCACCCCGTAGTGGTGGTCGCCCAGGTCATCGTAGAGGGGCGCATCCTGGGCGGACGCTGCCCGCGCCATGGGCAGCGCGGATCCGAAGAGCGCCGCCAGGGTGCACAGGGACGCCCGGGTGTGAGACGACATCCGAGCGACACGGGCCGTGGAATCGATCATGAGAATCACCTCCGAAGCGTGTGGACGATTCGGCTCGAGGATTGTACTGACCGATCAGTATACAAATCCTCGACGGGCATGTCAACAATGCTGTCGTCTGTGGGGATGGTGTCGGATAATATGCTGATACAACAACACGAATCCCACTGGACGGCCATTAGACTGAATGGTATAATATAGAGAGGCTCACGACGGCCTCGACGACCTCGGACCCCTCACGGAGCTGCCATGTCACCGAGCGCCACGGATACGAAGGAGCGGATCCTGGACGCGGCCCAGGAGCTGGTGATGGCGTCGGGCTTCTCGGCCACCTCCATCGACAAGATCCAGGAAGCCGCTGACATCAGCCGCGGCACGTTCTTCTACCACTTCGACACCAAGGACGACCTGGCCCGGGAGCTGGTGCGGCGGTACGCGCAGGAGGATCGGGAGATCACCGACTCGTTGATGGCCCGGGCCGAATCCCTGGCCCGGGATCCCTTCCAGCAGGTGCTCATCTTCGTGCGGCTCCACGAGGAGCTCTTCGAGGAGATCGAGGGGGAGATCCCGGGGTGCCTCTTCGCGTCCTATTCCTACGAGGCGGGGCTCTTCGACGACGAGACCCACGAGATCATCACCGAGTCGGTGCGGTACTGGCACGAGCTGGTGGGCGGCAAGCTGGAGGAAGCCTTCGCCCGCAGGGAGCCCGTGGTACCGGTGGATCCGGGGGTTCTGGCCGACCTCGCCTACAGCGTGCTCCAGGGGGCGTTCATCCTGTCCAGGGTGAAGGGAGGGAGGCCCCTGATGGTGGAGCATATCCGGCAGTACCGGACGTATCTGGAGCTGTTGGGAGGCGTGGTGGAGGTGGATGCCGCGGGATACGGCCATCCCTGAGGAGGTCGACCCGCCCCGTCCCCAGGAGAACATGGGATGGGCTCGGGGACGTGTGGGGGCTCGAACGGGGGAGTCCCCCATGGGTGCCCGAATGAACCCCAGGTTGGCTGTGAGCCTCACGACGGCGACCTTTCGGATCAGAGGGTGGTCGGACTCCGTCGCGCGCGATCGTCGGCGCCACGGCGGGCGGTCCCGGGCTCCACCCCGCGCGGTCCCCGGCTCGCGCGAGCGTTTTCTCGCATCCTATTCCCTGGAATCCATGGCCGACCCGCAGCCGCCCTCTGCCGAGGGGTACCGCTCCCTGGTGGAGCACGCCCCCTACGGAATCTTCCGGAGCACCCGGTCGGGTCGAGTGGTCGTGGCCAACCCGGCCCTCGTCCGCCTCCTGGGTTACGGCTCCGAGGCCGACGTCCTCGATCTGGATCTCGACACGGACGTATACGTCGATCCGACGGAGCGCGAGCGGGTCATCGAAGAGCACGACTCGGGTCCCTATTCGGACCTGGAATCCCGGTGGAAGAAGGCCGATGGAACCGAGATCGTCGTCCGCCTGAGCGGTCGGCCGCTCGTCGAGGACGATGGCGAGCCCCTCTTCTTCGAAACCTTCGTCGAGGACATCACCGAGGAGCGACGGACCCGGGAGCGACTGAGCCGGGTCCTGGAGTCCGCGGGTGTCGGTCTTTTCATTCTCTCGCCGGACGAGGACGGGCCCCACACCCTTCGACCCACTTGGATCAGCGAGAGCACCGAAGTGCTCCATGGATACCCGGTCGGCGAGGCCCTGGAGCCGGACTTCTTCGTCGGGGGCCTCCATCCGGAGGACCGGGAGCGGGTGCTCCGCGTGGCGGACTCGGTCCTCGAGAAGAAACACGTGGTCCAGGACTTTCGGTTTCGTCATCGGGACGGATCCTACCGGTGGATTCACCAGGATCTGCGCCTCGTGGAGAGCGTGCCCGGCGTCGGGTCCGAAGTCATCGGCACCTGGGTCGACGTGACGGGTCGGAAGGAATCCGAGCTCGCTCTCCGCGCGTCCAAGGCGCGACTCGACCGGGTCCTCGAGGCTTCCGGAGCCTTCGTCTTCGTCCTCGTGCCCGAGGGGGACCATCTCCGCTTCTCCTGGCTGAGCGAGGGGATACGGAACGTGCTGGGATACAGCCGCCGGGAGGCCCTTCAGCCCGGATGGTTCCCGATGGGACTCCATCCCGACGATCGGGCCGGCGTCCTCGGGCAGGATGCGACGGGGCTCGCGGACGGAAAGGTGGTCCACGAATTCAGGTTCCGTCACCGGAGCGGCGGCTACCGGTGGTTCCGGGAGGAGCTTCGGGCGCTGGAGGACGGGCCCGACGGTCCCGAGGCCATCGTGGGTGTGGCGGTCGACATCACGGATCGGAAGGAGGCGGAGCTCGCGCTCCGCGAGGGACGGGAGCGGCTCCAGAGCATCATGAACGCAGTTCCCGAT
>JBKHJU010000186.1:0-5084 GCA_046537985.1 Longimicrobiales bacterium | reverse complement strand
CCCTCGGTCTCGATCTTGCGATCCAGGAGCGCCGCCACGGGGACGGCCGCCGAGGCTTCGATGACGATCTTCATCCGCTCCCAGACGAAGCGCATGGCGTCGACGATGGATGCCTCTCCGACTGTGACGATGTCCTCCACATGTCGAGAGATGAGGGTGAAGGTGCGCTCGCTGAGGTTCGTTCGCAGCCCGTCGGCCACGGTCCTCGTCGTGTCGAACCTCTGAAGAGAGCCGGCTCGAAACGACCGAAACGCGTCGTCGGCGAGGGCGGGCTCGGCACCGATGACGCGGACGCCGGGGGCGTTTTCTCTCTTCCCGCCAAGGGTCGATCCGTCGGGCGAACGACCTCGTTCCTCCAGGACCGCGAGAGCCGTCCCGCCGAGCAGGCCTCCTCCTCCGACCGGGGCCAGGATGACATCCAGC
Source organism: Longimicrobiales bacterium (assembly GCA_046537985.1). Taxonomy (GTDB): domain Bacteria; phylum Gemmatimonadota; class Gemmatimonadetes; order Longimicrobiales; family Gaopeijiaceae; genus JBKHJU01. The sequence continues at coordinate 4,661 of JBKHJU010000186.1, read as the reverse complement.
TCCGGTTCCGCCTCGAGAAGCTCCAGCGCCGCCGTCCCCTGGCCGGCGATGACGGCGGGATCGTCGAAGGGGTGGATCTCCCGGGCGCCGGTCTCGGCGATCACCCGGGCCAGGGCGGTCTCACGCCCTTCCAGGGTCTCCTCGCAGAAGGTGACGTCCGCACCGTATTCCTTCACGGCTTCGACTTTCACCGTGGGGGAGTTTTCAGGCATCACGACATACGCCGGAACTCCCCGGAGGGAGGCGGCGAGAGCCAGCGCCTGCCCGTGGTTCCCCGACGAGTGCGTGGCGACGCCCGAGGCCAGGGCGTCTCCAGGCAGTGAGAAGACGGCGTTGCAGGCGCCCCGGAACTTGAAGGCGCCGGCCCGCTGAAAGTTCTCACACTTGAAGAAGACGGTCCCTCCCGAACGCTCGTCGAGCGTCCGGGAGGTCAGGACGGGGGTCGTGCGGGCGTGCGGCGCGATGGTCTCGGCCGCCCTTCGGAGGTCGTTCCGCGAGGGAACGGTCAAGCTTCCTCGGGTCACAGAGTCGGGTCCTTCTCCTCTCAGGTCGACGAAGTCTTCTCCTCGAAGACGCGGTCCACGAGGTGTCTCATTCGCTCCGTATGGCTTCCCCGCCAATATACGCGTTCGCGATGAATCGAGTCTCGCCGGTGGAGGACGCAGGTGACGGGCTCGAGGAGCCCCGGCGGGTCGACGGACCCGGGCCGACGCGTGGTTCCTGACCCACCCGCTCGCCGCAGGTACAGATGACCGGTTCGGAGCGCGACTGCGCTGGCCGGAGCCGCCAGATCGATCCGGCGTCCGGCGACCCACAACCTTTCCGTATGTTCGGGGAAGCCCGTCGTTCCGGGTGCTGTATCCGGCCCCGGCCGCTGAAGTCAGAACGCGGAGCGGATTCGGGGTACGAAGGCGCATGCCCGAACTGCCCGAAGTCACCCTGTACGTCGAGTCCCTCGACCGTCTCCTCGGCGGTGAGGTCCTTGGGGGAATCCGGCTCCGCAGCCCCTCCCTCCTCCGGACCTGGGATCCGCGTCTCTCCGAGGCGGAAGGACGCCGGATCGAGGGTTTCCGGCGGATCGGAAAGCGGGTGGTGTGGGAGCTCGAGGGCGACCTCTTCCTGGTCTTCCATCTCATGGTCACGGGGCGCTTCCACTGGAAGAAGCCCGCGGCGGCGGTTCCGCGGAAGAACGCTCACGCAGCCTTCGATTTCGACCACGGCAGCCTTCTCCTCACCGAAGCGGGCACGAAGAAGAAGGCCACGCTCCACGTGGTTCGGGGTGAGGAGGCGCTGGAGGCCCTGGACCCCGGAGGAATCGAGCCCCTGGAGTCGGATCTGGAGGCCTTTCGGGACGCCCTCCTCCAGGAGAACCACACCCTCAAGCGTGCCCTCACCGACCCTCGGCTCCTCAGCGGCATCGGGAACGCTCACTCCGACGAGATTCTCCTGGAGGCCGGGCTCTCACCGGTCCAGCGCACGCAGAACCTTTCGGACGAGGAGGTCGAGAATCTCTGGCGGGTGACCCGGGAGAGCCTGGCGACCTGGGTCGAGCGGCTGCGGGAAGAGGTGGGGGAAGGCTTTCCCGAGAGGGTGACCGCCTTCCACCCGGCCATGAAGGCCCACGGGAAGTTCGGCGATCCGTGCCCCCGGTGCGGGACCACCATCCAGCGCATCGTCTACACCGGTCGGGAGACCCACTACTGTCCGACCTGCCAGACCGGGGGAAGGCTGCTGGCGGACCGTGCCCTTTCGCGCCTGTTGAAGGAGGATTGGCCCCGGACCGTCGAGGAGCTGGAAGAGATGACGCGGGACCGAAGCGGGTGAGGTGCTCTCGAATGTCGGCCGCCCCCGGATTCCGGTTGCAGCTTCTCCCCTCAGCGATTCCAGCTCGCGGGAGCGCGCCTCCAAGCCGTCGGGGTCGAAAGGATCTCGTCCAGGTGGGCCGGCGGCACCTCGTTGAACCGAACGTAGGGGAGATCGGAATCGGAGGATCGTCCTCACCCGGGGCAGGTCTCCGCAGGAGGCGACCACCAGAGAGACGACGAGGACGGCGGGGATCCTCGCAATCGATCACCGTGTCGGACGAGGACTCCCGCGGGAACGGGGATCCGGAGGAGGGTCCGCGGAGACGTGCTGTCTGCTTGACAGCCTCGAAGAGGCACAGGTATAGGTCACCCCGGGTACAGGCAGCCCCAGGACACGTGCCGTGGAGGGAGATTTGATGTGCCGTGCACCAGTAAGGCCCAGGTCTTCCAGCCGTCCTCTCCTTCGTCCCGACTCCCGGAGCGCATGATGATCGATTCGATTTCGAGCCAGCCCCTCCCGAGTTTCTCGCCTCCGGGTCGTCGGCTCGGTGGCGTCGCCGCCCTCGTCCTCCTCCTGATCATGGCGATGGCGGCCACGCTCCCGGCCGCGCCCCTCTCCGCCCAGGAGCCCGTCGCCATCCAGGAGGACCGGGTCCTGACCATCGGGATCATCGGTGCCGGCAGCATGGGTGGCCCCATCGGTCAGCTCTGGGCGGATGCGGGTCACAAGATCGTCTGGTCTTCCCGGAATCCGTCGGAGCTGGTGGACCTGGTCGAGAGCGCACGGCCCAGGGCCAGCGCCGGCTTCGCTGACGCATCGGCGCACTTCGGAGACGTGGTGCTCCTCGCCGTTCCCTCGGGAGCGATTCCCCAGATCGGCCGGGACTTCGCCCATCTGATGGAGGGGAAGGTCGTGATCGACGTGGGCAACCCCCGGGCGGACCGGGACGGCGAGATCGCCGAGGAGTGGCTGGAGATGGGGACCGGCCTCGCCACGGCCCAGTACCTCCCCGGCGCCCGGGTGGTGAAGGCATTCAACACCCTGGCCGCCGGGATGCTCGAGGAGGCCCACCGTCCCGGCGAGCTCATCGGGGTGCCCGTCGCCGGAGACGACGAGGAGGCTCGGCAGATCGCCGCCACCCTCGTCCGGGATGCCGGACTCGAGCCGGTCATCGTGGGTGACCTGGAGAGCGCCGAGCGGTTCGATCGAGGCACGGACGTCTGGGTGACGGGGATGACGGCGGACGAGATCCGCGAGACCATGGAGCTGGACCAGCCGTGAGATTCCTGGTCGTCGGTGCCACGGGCACCATCGGGAGCGCCGTCGTGTCGGCCCTGGAGGAGAAGGGGCACGAGGTGCTGGAAGCGTCTCGCAGCGCGGAATATTCCGTCGACATCCGGGATCCGGATTCGATCCAGGCGTTGTATGACGAAGTCGGCACGATCGACGGAGTCGTGAGCTGCGCCGGAAACGCCGCGTTCAAGCCGCTTCTGGAGCTGGAGGACGACGACATCGACCGCTCCCTGGAGGACAAGCTCCTGGGCCAGGTGAACCTGGTGCGCTTCGGGGCCGAGCACGTGAGCGACGACGGGGTCTTCGTCCTGACGGCCGGCATCTTCTCCCAGGATCCGCCTCCGGGCGTCCCGGCCATCGCCATGGTGAACGGGGCGCTGGAGAGCTTCGCCCGGGCCGCCGCCCTCGACCTCTCCAGGGGCATCCGCATCAACACCGTCAGCCCGCCCTTCATCACGGAGACGGCTCGGGAGATGGGAATGTCGACCGAGGGGACGATCTCGGCGGCGGACAACGCCGAGGTGTATGTCGCGGTCGTGGAGGGAGATCGGACGGGTGAGGTGATCTACTCGGGAGAGGAAGTCGGGCGCGCCTGAGGGGGGGTGAGGCCGCGAGGGACGGGGACGGGCGGACCACGGGTCCGGCGGACTCCTGGCCAGCGATCACGGAGAAGAGGCCCGCCACGGTGCTGGTGACGGGCCTCATCTTGTTTCCTTCGACGGCCTCCGGTGGGACCGGTGACTCCTCGCGTGGCCCAGTCCGGTGACTTCCAGGTGCCGGCTTCTACATTCCCTCGACTTCGTACTTCGTGAATGCCGAGCCCGCAGCCTCCAGCGACGCCGGGCCCTCGGCCACGTAGACGTTGCCGTCGGCGTCGACGGCCACGCCCTCACCGGCCACTCCGCTCTGGGGTCGGGTGTCGGACTCCCAGGGCGGAATGAAGCCGGTGAGCCAGTCCTGGTCCACGGGCCCGATGCGGACACCGTTTCGCCAGCCGATGTGCTGCATCTGGTTCGACTCGGAGTCGATGGCGTAGACCATCTGATCGTCGGTGATGAAGAGGTCGCTGATGCGGCCGTAGAGGTAGCGGGAGTCGAGGTAGTTCCCTTCCTGGTCGTAGATCTCCAGACGATGGTTGCCCCGATCCGCGACCCAGAGGCGACCCTCGGAGTCGAAGGCGAGGGCGTGGGGCGTCCGGAACTGCCCGTGCTCCGTTCCGATCTCGCCCCACTCCGTGATGTACTCTCCGTCGGGAGAGAACTTGATGATCCGGCCCGTGAGGCCCTCGTCGCGGCCCTCTTCGATCTCGTCCCGGGTCGTCATTCCCTGACCGCTGTGGCCGTCGGCCACGAAGATGCTGCCGTCGGGTGCCGTGATGACGTCGTTGGGCTGGTTCAGGTGCTCGGAGTCGTTCCCGGCCTGACCCGCGACGCCCAGGCTCATGAGGAGCTCGCCCTCGGGGCTGAACTTGTGCACCTGATGCCCCTTGGTGCCCTCCTCGTTGGCCGCGAAGTCCGTCACCCAGACGTTGCCCACGCTGTCGACGTGGATGCCGTGGGGGG
>JBKHJU010000185.1:0-5096 GCA_046537985.1 Longimicrobiales bacterium | reverse complement strand
GGCTTTGCCGGGTGTGGACACCGGGTCCGGACAGTAGCCTCTACACGGGCGACGGACAGAAGTCCCCGCGACGAATCGCGTAAGACAGGGGGTTCAGATGGACGATCGACGACAGGAAGCACTGGACTATCATTCTGACGGGCGGCCGGGCAAGGTCGAGGTCGTGCCGACCAAGCCCGTGGCCACCCAGCGGGAGCTCTCCCTGGCCTACACCCCGGGCGTGGCCGAGCCTTGTCGGAGGATTCACGAGGATCCCCTGGCCGCCTATTCGTACACGGCCCGGGGGAACCTGGTGGCCGTGGTGAGCAACGGCACCGCGGTCCTGGGCCTCGGGAACATCGGTCCCCTGGCCTCCAAGCCCGTCATGGAGGGAAAAGCGGTCCTCTTCAAGAGATTCGCCGGAATCGACGTCTTCGACATCGAGGTCGACTCGGAGGATCCCGACGAGATCGTGGACTTCTGTCGGCTCCTGGCACCCACGGTGGGGGGAATCAACCTCGAGGACATCCGGTCGCCGGACTGCTTCGTGGTCGAGGAGCGCCTCAAGGAGATCCTGGACATCCCGGTCTTCCACGACGACCAGCACGGGACCGCCATCATCGGCGGGGCGGCCCTCCTGAACGCGCTGGAGCTCACCGGAAAGGACCTGTCGACCGTCCGGGTGGTCTTCTCCGGAGCCGGAGCCTCGGCCCTGGCCACCGCCGAGCACCTGGTACGGCTGGGCATTCCCCGGGAGCACATCACCCAGGTGGACCGCGAGGGGGTCATCCACCCGGGCCGGGAGGTGGACATGAATCCGTACAAGGCCCGCTTCGCCGTGGACACCGAGGCGCGCACGCTGGCCGAGGCCCTGGTGGGGGCGGACGTCCTCTTCGGCCTCTCCGCGGGAGGCATCGTCACCGGAGAGATGGTGGCCTCGATGACGGATCATCCCATCGTCTTCGCGCTGGCCAACCCCGATCCTGAGATCACCCCCGAGGAGGTCCTGCGGGTGCGGGACGACGCGATCATCGCCACGGGCCGGTCCGACTACCCCAATCAGGTGAACAACGTCCTGGGCTTTCCCTTTCTCTTCCGGGGGGCCCTCGACGTTCGTGCGCGGGCCATCAACGAAGAGATGATGCTGGCCGCAACCCATGCTCTGGCCGAGCTCGCACGGGCCGAGGTCCCCGAGTCGGTGGCCCTGGCGTACGGAGGAGAGGATTTCGAGTTCGGACGGGAATACCTGATTCCCAAGCCCTTCGACCCCCGGGTTCTCTTCTTCGTGGCTCCGGCGGTGGCGAAGTCGGCGATGGAGTCGGGGGTGGCCCGGGTCGACGTCGATCTGGACGAGTACCGGGACCGGCTCATGGCCAGCCTCGGACCCGGGCGGGAGGTCATGCGCTGGATCACGAATCGGGCGCGTCAGCGGCCCATGCGGGTGGTGCTTCCCGACGGGTACGACCGTCGGGTCCTCCGGTCCGCCGCGTCCATGGTCGAGGATGGGGTGGCCCGACCCGTACTCCTGGGGCGCAAGCAGCGAATCGTCGGGGATGCGGAGGAGGTCGGCGTCTCCCTCGAGGGGGTCGAGGTCATCGACCCGGCCGCCGAGGAGGAGACCCGGCACCGGTACGCCGAGGTCCTCTACCGTCGGCGCCTGCGAAAGGGGCTCACCCTGGCCGAGGCGAAGGCGAAGATGTACCAGCCCACCTCCTTCGGCGGGATGATGCTCCGGTCCGGAGACGCCGACGCCCTCGTGGCCGGCATCGACTCCAACTATCCCGAAGTTCTCCGCCCACTCCTCCAGGTGGTGGGGAGCGCCGAGGATCCGGGGCTGGTGGCCGGGCTCTACATGGTGGCTTTCGCTCGGCGCGACCTCCTCTTCTTCGCCGACACGACGGTGAACATCGATCCCGACGCGGAGCAGCTGGCCGAGATCGCACTCCTCGCCGCCAAGTTCGTGCGGGACCTGGGCATCGTCCCCCGAATCGGCATGCTCTCCTTCTCGAACTTCGGGTCGGCCCGCCACCCTGCGTCCCTGAAGGTGCGGAATGCGGTGGACATGCTCCACGACATGGATCCGGGGCTGGAGGTGGACGGCGAGATGCAGGCCGATACGGCGGTGAACACCCACCTTCTCGAGCGGATCTTCTCCTTCAACCAGCTCAGCGAGCCGGCCAACACCCTGATCTTTCCCAACCTCGACGCCGCCAACATCTGCTACAAGCTCCTGAGCCAGGTCGGGGGAGCCGAGGTCATCGGACCCATCCTCCTGGGGATGGATTGCCCGGCACACGTTCTCCAGCGGGAGAGCACGGCCATGGACGTCCTGAACCTCGCCACCATCGCTTCGGTGGACGCCCAGGCCCGGTCTCGCGACAATCAGGAGTAGAGGGCGGGCCGCCTCCGGGCGTGCAGCGGGGACCGCGGCCCGGCGGTGTGGAGGGAAGACGGCAGTCGCGACGACGGGAAGCGGACCGCAACAGGAGCAGGATACCCATGGCGACGGACGCCAGCGACACGACGGACACCAGCGACACGGGGGACGCGAGGGATACGACCGACGCCACCGCCACCCCCGGTGCCGGTGCGCACGACGTCCACCGGAGCACATACGGGCTCGAGGAGGACGGGCTCTCGCCCACCGGGGCCGTCCACTGGAACCGGAGCGCGCCCGAGCTGGTGGAGCAGGCCATCACCCGCGACGAGGGGCGCCTGGTCGGTCGAGGTGGCTTCGCGGCCGTGACGGTTCCCCACACCGGGCGCTCGCCGAAGGATCGATTCATCGTCCGGGACTCGGGGACCACCGACGCGGTGGACTGGGGTGAGGTCAACGTCCCCATCGAGAAATCCAGGGCGAAGGAGCTTCGCAGCGATCTGGTGGCTTATCTCGACAGTCGGCCCCTCTTCGTGATGGACGTCCGGGCGGTGGCCGAGCGGAAGCACGCCCTGAACGTCCGTCTCGTGAGCCACAGCGCGTGGCACGCTCTCTTCGCCCACAACATGTTCCTCCGGCCCTCCCCGGAGGAGCTCTCGTGGATGGTTCCGGACTTCACGGTTCTCCACGCTCCGGGCTTCAGGGCGGACCCCGCGAGCCACGGGACACGCACCGAGTCCTTCGTCGTCATCGACTTCGCCGAGCGGGAGGTCCTCATCGGCGGGACGGCGTACGCCGGCGAGATCAAGAAGTCCATCTTCTCGGTCCTGAACTTCCTCCTCCCACGACGGGAAGTCCTTCCCATGCACTGCTCCGCGAACGTCGGGGAGGGCGGAGACGTGGCTCTCTTCTTCGGGCTCTCCGGGACGGGAAAGACGACCTTGTCCGCCGATCCGGAACGCGGCCTCGTCGGAGACGACGAGCACGGCTGGGGGCCCGAGGGGATCTTCAACTTCGAGGGAGGCTGCTATGCCAAGGCCATCCGCCTCTCTCCGGAGTCCGAGCCCGATATCTACCGGGCGACCCAGCGCTTCGGGACCATCCTCGAGAACGTGGTGGTGGACCCGGTGAGCCGGGAGGTGGATTTCGAGGACGACGAGATCACCGAGAACACCCGGGCGTCGTATCCGGTTCACTTCATCGACAACGCCGTCGTTCCCGGAGTCGCCGGGCATCCGGACAACGTTCTCTTCCTCACCGCCGACGCCTTCGGAGTCCTTCCACCCATCGCCCGGTTGAGCCGGGCCCAGGCCATGTACCACTTCCTCTCGGGCTACACCGCCAAGGTGGCCGGGACCGAGCGGGGAGTGACCGAGCCCAGGGCTACCTTCAGCGCCTGCTTCGGGGCTCCTTTCCTACCCCGGCACCCCACGGTCTACGCCGGGATGCTGGGTGAGAAGCTCGAGGAGCACGGCTCGCGTGTCTGGTTGGTGAACACGGGGTGGACCGGAGGCCCCTACGGGGTCGGACGCCGGATGCGGCTGGCCCACACCCGGGCCATGGTGCGGGCGGCCCTGACGGGGAAGCTGGACGACGTGGAGACCGAGACCGATCCGGTCTTCGGCTTCCGGGTTCCCACCGCGGTCCCCGCCGTGCCGGCCGAGGTGCTGCACCCCCGCCGGACCTGGGAGGATCCCGACGCCTACGACGATCAGGCCCGGGCCCTCTCCGCCATGTTCGCCGAGAACTTCGAGCGATACGAGGCGGACGTCGAGGAGGGAGTCCGCAACGGCGGCCTCGGGGGTTGAGCGAGGAATCGACAGGAAGCACGAGGAGAGACGAGAATGGCGACGTCCTACTGGCTGATGAAGAGCGAGCCCGGCGTCTACTCGATCGACGATCTGGAGGAAGACGGACGGACGCACTGGGAGGGGGTTCGCAACTACGAGGCTCGAAACAACATGCAGGCGATGGAGGAGGGCGACCTGGTCCTCTTCTATCACAGCGCCACCAGCCCGCCGGGAGTGGTCGGCATCGCCCGGGTGGCGAAGGAAGCCTATCCGGACCACTTCGCCTTCGTCGAGGGCCACGATTACTACGACGCCAAATCGGATCCCGAAGACCCCACCTGGTACATGGTGGACGTGGAGTTCGTGTCCAGGTTCGAGGAGCCGGTGACCTTGGCGCACATCAAGAAGCAGGACGATCTGGAGGACATGGTCCTGGTGAACCGGTCGCGACTCTCGGTCCAGCCGGTCGAGAAGAAGGAGTTCGAGAGGATCCGGCGGATGGCCCGGGAGGTTTAGCGGGTCGGCCGCGCTCCCGGACCGCACCTTGAAGGCCGGGGGGTCCGGGCGTTCGAGCAGCTCGCTCGCAGAGACCGTTCGTGTCGGATCAAGCCGGCCACTTCTCGGCGAGCCAGTCGTCGGGAGTGCGTGCCCGGTCCTCTTCCCGGGGATGCCGGCGGAACCAACGGCCCACCAGGAGCATCTCGGCGGCTTCCGCTCCCCCGATCTTCGTGGGTGATGCGGGTGATCCCCCGGGCCCGTCCGAGAACGTGGCTTCGATGCGCCGTGCCACCTCGCGGCGTTCCCGCCGACCCTTGGGGTGGGGTACCTCGTCGGCCACCAGGCCTCGGCGGATCAGATACAGCCGATCGTCACCCCGAAAGCCGGGGACCCGGTACACCAGGTTCAGGCTCTCCACTCGGCCGCGGAACGCCACCAGCGTCCCCTGGAGG
>JBKHJU010000184.1:0-5119 GCA_046537985.1 Longimicrobiales bacterium | reverse complement strand
CGCACAAGCTCTCCTTCCGGACCACGGTGAACGTGAACACCGAGGACGAGTCCCGACGCTTCGAGGGCTGGAACCGGGAGGACATCGGTGCCTACGTCCAGTCCGATCGGCTTCGATACGTCTCTCGGAAGCTCTACTGGGGACAGCTCTCCGGTGAGCACTCCCTCTTCGCCGATTCCCGTCTCGAGTGGCGGGGCACCCTTGCCCGGGCCCAGCGGGACGAGCCGGGCCTGCGGGAGGCCATCTACGCCACGAACGATCCGGGCAACCCGGACTTCACCCTGTCCAACGACGGCGAGAGCGGGCGCTACTTCTTCTCCGAGCTCTTCGATGACGAGGTCTCGGGAACGGTCGACTGGACGCTCCCCTTCGACTTCGCCGGAAGCCAAGCGTCGGTGAAGGTCGGATCCGCGCTGCGGGTTCGTGACCGGGACTTCGCCGCTCGGCGCTTCAACTGGCAGTTCCTGGGCAGCGTGCATACGAACATCGATCAGGCCATCGAGAGCTCCGACATCGTTTCCGTCGTGCGGGCGGCCGACGAGTTCTCCATCCGAGAGGTCGTGGAGCCGGGGGACCTGTACCAGGCGGGCGATGATCGCCTCGGAAGCTACGTGATGCTGGAGCTCCCCCTCCTCGAGGACCTCGAGGCGGTCGGGGGAGTCCGGGCCGAGCATTACGACCTCTCGCTCACCTCGAGAGGGAACGAGCTCGCGTCCGCGGACGAGACCGACTGGATGCCCTCCGTGAACGTCGTCTGGTCCGTGAACGACGACATGAAGGTCCGGGGGGCATTCAGCCGGACGCTGGATCGCCCCGAGTTCCGGGAGCTGGCCCCCTTCCAGTTCACCGAAGCCACGAGCCTCCGGCAGATCTTCGGAAACCCGGAGCTCACCGAGACCAAGGCCTCGATCCGGAACTACGACCTTCGCTGGGACTGGTTCATCGCGGCGAACCAGATGCTCTCGGTGGGGACCTTCCACAAGCAGATCGACAATCCCGTCGAGCAGGTGTTCTTCGCCACGGCGGGCACGGCCTTCTCCTTCCAGAACGGCGGAGAGGGGACGGTGACCGGCGTGGAGCTCGACGGCCGGATCGGCCTGGGGGTCGTGGCCGAGCCCCTCGAGAGCTTCTCCGCGGACCTGAACGTCTCCCTCATCGACTCCGAGGTGCACGTCGAGGAGCGGGGCGCATTCGTTCCGACGAACGAGGCGCGGCCCCTCGAGGGGCAGGCGTCCTACGTGCTGAACGCCGGTCTCAACTGGACCCATCCGGCATACGGCCTGGATGCGGGAATCTACCTCAACCGTCTCGGCGAGCGCCTGAGCGCCGCCGGCGGATCGGGGGTGCCCGACATCTACGAGCAGTCCCGCAACCAGCTCGACGCGTCGCTCCGGCTGCAGCTTCCCTACGAAGGAACGCTTTCCCTGAAGGCGACGAATCTGTTGGACGAGCCGTATCGGTTCGAGCAGTCGGCCAACGGCATCACCCTCATCCAGCGTGAGTACTGGGTCGGACGAACCATCTCGCTGGGTTTCTCGTGGGAGCTCTACTGATCCCACATCGCTCTCAACTCGAATTCATTCAGAGAGAGGAAACAACCGAATGAGCAAGCGAAATCTCCTTGCGACCCTCACGGTGATCGGCGTCGCCATGTTCGGACTCGCGGCCTGCGACGACGACAACGGCAACGGCACGGGCCCGACGGTCCCGAGTGCACCGACGGGTCTGGACTACTCCGTCGGAGGTGACGGGACCTCCGTCACGGTCACCTGGACCGCCGGGTCCGGCGCCGACTCCTACGAGGTCGTCGTCGACGCGCCGGACGAAGATCCCCGGACCGAGACGGTGGACGGCAGCGAGTCGTCAGCCACGATCACCGGGCTCACCCGGGGCGTGACGTACACGGCCCAGGTGACCGCCATCAACGACGCCGGCGAGGCCACGAGCTCGGCGATCAACTTCACGATTCCCGCCGAGGAGCCGAGCTTCGTTCGGATCACGGGGGACATCGATGAGGACATGACCTTCACGAGCGACAAGTTCTGGATCCTCGACGGTCCGGTCTTCGTCGGCCGGGACGTGGGGCCGGACGGCACGGCGGCCGACGGGAAGTCCGTCACGCTGACCATCGAGCCGGGCACGACGATTCTCGGCGATCCCCAGCCTCCCCAGGGGACCCGGTCCAGCTACCTGACCGTCAGTCGGGGCTCGAAGATCATCGCCGACGCCAATGCGAACCGGACGGACGAGAGCGCCCGTCCGAATCCCGAAGACGTCATCGTCATGACGTCACTCAATCCTCCGGGTCAGCGGGCTCGCGGCGACTGGGGCGGGCTGATCGTCAACGGGCGTGGCCAGCTCAACACCGGCGTCGAGGCGTCCGGCGAGGGTGACACCGGCTTCTACGGCGGCGACGACGACGACGACTCCTCCGGGATCCTCCGGGGCGTCCGGGTCGAGTTCGCCGGCGACAACATCACGACGACGGACCAGCTCAACGGGATCGCCTTCCAGGGCACCGGCTCGGGGACGATCGTGGATTACGTCCAGGTCCACTACAACACGGACGACGGCACCGAGCCCTTCGGCGGTGCCGTGACCCAGACGCACATGGTGATGTCCGGGATCGGCGACGATTCCTTCGACGGAACCGACGGGTGGCGGGGCTTCATGCAGTTCGGCCTCGCCCAGCAGCGCAACGACGATGCGGACAACGGCTTCGAATTCTCCACCGGAGGTGACAACGACCAGGGCACGCCGAAGTCCATGGCGGTCGTGGCCAACGTCACCCTCGTGGGTGCCGGACAGGATCTGGGCACGGGTGAGATCAACATCGGTGCCGAGTCCGATCACGGGATCCTCATGCGGGAAGGCACGAACTTCCGCCTCTTCAACATCATCGCAACCGGCTTCGGTGGGGGCGGTGAATCCGGCTTCTGCGTCGAGGACTCCCAGTCCAAGGCGAACGCCGACACACGGCTGGGCGGGTCGGACGATCCGAACGAGACGCTTCGGGTCGAGAACTCGGTGGTGTGGAGCAACGGCGACATCGGCGGCGGAGACCACAACTTCTGCGATGCCTCCGGCGACGGCGGATACACCGTGGCCGAGAACAAGGCGTTCTGGGAGGATGCGGCGTTCGGCAACGTCATCGCCGACCCGAACCTGCCGGACGAGGCCTTCAGCATCGGCTCGCAGAGCAGCCCGCCGAACTTCGTTCCGACGGCCGCGCCGAGCGGGTACACGGCCTTCGACGCGTCGAGCCTGAACGGTGAAACCGGCCTGGTCATGCCGTCCGGTGACAATACGGCCACTCTCCAGGATGCGGCCTACGCCGGCGCGCTGGAGCCCGGCACGGCCCTGGAGGACGCCTGGTACTACGGCTGGACGGTGTGGACGGTCGACGGGAGCGACTCGAGGGACATCCCGGACGATCTCTGATCGCTCGGCGGAGTCGAAGCAACACCGGAAGACGGGGTGGGGGCGGCCGGTGGTCGTCTCCACCCCTTCCGATTCCAGGGACGATGGACACGCAGGTGTGCGCATCGCTCGAAGCCATGGAGATCCATGACATCAATGACAGGACATAGATCGACGAGCCCGAAGATCCGTTGGCGGGGGGGCGTGATCGCCGCGATGGCGGCGCTGCTCCTCTCGATCCCGGTCGCATGCGGGGACGACGCTTCGGCCGGGCCCGTCCTCGCGAACTCCCACGATTCGGCGTCGGCGCTGGCCGAGTCTGTTCTCCGCGCCATCGCCCGGGATGACCCGGAAGCCCTTCGAAGCGCCATGGTGACCCGGGAGGAGTACCAGGAGCTCTTCTGGCCCGAGCTCCCCGAGAGCGACGACATGACGTTCGAGGCCGCCTGGCAGATGAACGAGGCGAACTCCCGCAACTCCCGCAACGGGGTGATGGCCGACTTCGGCGGGACGGAGTTCGAGCTGGTCTCCATCGAGTTTGCCGGTGGAAGCGAGGAATATCCGAGCTTCACGGTCCACTTCGACACGAAGGTCGTCGTGCGACGGGTCTCCGACGGGCAGATCGGAACCCTGGAAGTCCTAAGCGTCGTCGCGGAGCGGGACGGCCGATGGAAGGCGCTCAACTTCCATGACGACTGAGCCGACGGGCAGGGAGGAGTCGGCGACCAACGGAGGCCCCCGACCCCGGGTTCTGGTGGTCGAGGACGAGAAGGACATCGCCGCCCTGGTGGCCTACCAGCTCACCCGGGAGGGGTACCGGGTCGAGACCACCCACAGCGGCGACGAGGCCTTGGCGGCCATCGACCGGGAGATCCCGGACCTGGTGATCCTGGACCGCATGCTTCCCGGCATCTCTGGAGACGACGTCCTGAAGACGGTCCGCAATGACAGCGCCACGGCCCGGATCCCGGTCCTGCTCCTGACGGCGAAGAAGGAGCAGGAGGATCGCATCGAGGGGCTCGAGCTCGGGGCCGACGACTACCTGCCCAAGCCCTTCAGCCCGCGGGAGCTGGTCCTCCGGGTGGAGGCTGTTCTCCGCAGGAGCTCCCAGCCGTCGGTGGAGACGGGCGGACGAATTCTCCGGGTGGGGGCGATCCGGATGGATCTATCGGCCCACGAGGTGGTGGTGGGCGGCGAGGAGGTGCACCTCACGCCCACCGAGTTCCGCCTCTTGCGGACCCTGGCCGAGAGGGAGGGTCGGACCCAGAGTCGGAAGCGGCTCCTGGAGAAGGCGTGGGACGTGGATGCCGGCCTCGCCGATCGTCTCCAGACTCGTACCGTGGACATGCACGTGCGACGTCTCCGGGAAAAGCTCGGCGAGCACGCCGAGATGGTGGAGACGGTACGGGGCTTCGGGTACCGGCTCCGCGTCTCCGGGGAGTAGGACGCACCCATCCGAGGGACCATGGCGTCGGCCACGTCGGTTCCCATACCTTCTCCTCGGCTCGAAGGGGATCCTCCTTCGCTGAAGCGGGCTTCCCGACCCGTCCGATCCGTGGCGAGCGCCCGTTCCATTCCGTCGGCGCGAGGTGGCGTGGCAGAGACTGACGAAGAGCGGGAGCGACCCCGAGTCCTCGTGGTGGAGGACGAACGGGACATCGCCGCCCTGGTGGCATACCAGCTCACGAAAGCCGGATAC
>JBKHJU010000183.1:0-5139 GCA_046537985.1 Longimicrobiales bacterium | reverse complement strand
CGATAGACCCGTCCCCTCGAGCGGCCCGGCGAGGGACGCGACCGGTCCACACGGGACGCATCGGCGAAAAAAGTGGCCGTCCCCGACGTCTCGGGCACGGCCACTTCCCTTCTATCTGCCTGCAGGCTCAGACAGCAGTCTCGAACTTCGGGCTGCTGGCCCTGCGTCCTCGGGACGGGTGCTACTTGACCGCGTCCTTGAGACCCTTCCCGGCGCGGAAGCTCGGAGTCGTGGTCGCCGGAATCTGGATCGACTCACCGGTCCGGGGATTCCGACCCGTTCGGGCCTTCCGCCTCTTGGCCTCGAAGGTCCCGAAGCCCGTGATCTGGACCCGTTCCTTCTGCTGCAGGCGCTTCGCGATGATCCCATCGTCCGTGCCGAACAGGGCGTCGATGGCACGGGACGAATCCGCCTTGGTCATGCCCGTCCGATCGGCGAGAGCGTCCACGAGTTCGGACTTGTTCATCGGCTGACTCCTCTTGGTGTGAAGTGGTTCGAAATCGCGGGCTCGATCGCCCGGCAAGAACTCGGGAAATGGTACTGACCACAAAGTGGCGAGGAAAGGGCTGACACCGGAAAACACCGCTTGTTCAAAGGGTTTTGTCGGGCTTCCTCACCGATCGGCCTCTGTACGGTAAGCGCCGCCCCCGAACGCGTCAAGAGAAAAGTGGCCGAAAAGCCGCGTCCTGCCTAGCTTTTTGCGTTCCCGTCATCTTGCACCTCCCTGCAGGAGAGTCGGGGCGATGGTCCGCTGCACGAAGTCCTGTTGCAATCGACATGCCAGACCTCCCTCGCCGACTTGCGGGCGTGCTTCCCGGCTTCTCCCCCGACCCCCGACCCCCGACCACCATGTCCGACTACCATGAAAGAGCCGTTCAGTGATGACGAGATGGAAGTCCTGAAGGAGGCCGCAACCCCGTCGGCCGAGGCGATCGACTGTCCCCGCTGCGGAGCTCCCCTGGAACGACGGGAGGTGCCGCCCCGCTCCGACGTCTCCTACGTGCGGGAGCGTATCTGGCTCCTGTGCGCAAGCTGTGGTCGAAGCGGCGTGCTCGACCGGCCCGGCCGAATGCGCGGTGGGTGAAAACCGACTTTCTTCCATCCCGTCACCGGGAAAGCTTATCTTTGAAGCATGTCCGGCGAGCCGACGTACGACGAGGACGGTCCCCCCAGGGTCAGCTCCGACGCGGAGCGGGAACGAGCGATCCTGGAAGTGCTCCGCGAGCGTCGCGAGAAGGAAGCGTCCCTGGAGTTCCAGCGGCTCCGATACGAGCGGGAGCGACGGAGGCGGGGGCCGGGAATCCGCCACGCCGTCTTCTTCCTGGCCCTCGTCGGTACCATCTGGATCTTCACGGGTGGCCCTCTCTGGCTTCAGGCTCCGCCGCCGCCCCCTCCGAGCTCCCAGCACGTGGACGCGTCCCTCAGACTCGCCCTCTACCTCCAGGGCCAGCAGATCGAGAGCTTCAGGGAGCGTGAGGGACGGCTTCCCGAGGGGCTCCACGAGGTCGGAGGGTCGTTTCCCGAGATCCGCTACTCCCGCACGGAGCGCGACACTTATCACCTGACGGCCGTCACCGAGAGCCGCACCGTCTTCTATTCCTCTTCCCTGGCCGAGACGGCCGACGAGTTCCTGGGTGCCGCCGAGGCGCGCATCTTTCCCGCGTCGTTCTGGAACGAAGCTCGATGAGGTGCGCAGGAGACGTGCTCCGAGCCGTCCGTGCCGCGGCGACTCGAGTCCGGGACGGGGTCATCCGGAGACGAAGGGGACGGCGGAGGAGGACGACGCGGCGGAAGGCGACCCCCCCATGGGGCTTCACCCTCGTGGAGACGATGACCGTGCTCCTCGTGGCCGGGAGCGTGACCCGGGTCGCAGCTCCCAACGTGGAGGTCATGCTCCACCGGGCGCGGGCCGCCGAGATCGTCGGAGACGTCCGGGCCCTGGAGCTGGCCGCGTTCGAGTACCATGCGGCCACGCGAACGTGGCCCGACATCGGAAACCCGGGCGAGGTTCCCGGCTCGCTGTCCGGCTACCTGCCCGAGGAGTTCAGCTTCGAGCGCGACCACTACACCCTGACCTGGCGACGGTGGGAGCTCCGGGACGGCCTTCCCGACCGCCCAGAGATCCAGGCTCTGGTGGGGGTCACGGTCACGATCCCCGACGACGAGATCGGAGCCGCTCTTCTGGAGGCGGTGGGCTCGAGCCGCGCCCACTTCACCGTGGGAGACAACTATACGCTCATTCTGGCCCGGGAATCCCGACGCAGCCCCGGCCGGTAGGGTCGTCGCCACCGCCTCGATTCCGCGGCCCGATCCTGGCTTGGCCCGCCCTTACTATCGGGACTCCTCCCCGGAGCGTTCTTCCAGGATCCGGATCCGGTCCTCCCGGTTCGGCACCACGCACAGGAACTCGAAGGGGGGCTCCTCCACGTCGTAGGAATGGGGGACGCCCGCGGGGATGAACAGCGAGTCGTCGGGTCCCACCCGGTGCTCCTGGTCCCCGATGCGGATCAGCGCTCGCCCCCTCAGCACGTACTGCTCGTGCTCCACGTCGTTGGTGTGGGTGGGGATGCCCCCGCCCTCCTCCATGACGAAGCGGCGCAACACGAAATTCGGGGCTCCGTCGTCGGGACCCACCAGGACCTGCATCGTCGTCCCCCGACCGGCGGACACGACGCTGGAGGGAACGCTCTCGACAGGCTTCACCGTTCCCGTTCGTCCAGGCCTCGTCGATCCGCTCCCCTTCGATCCACTCTCTACCGTCGTTCCGGTCATGGCTATCGGTCGCCTCCCTCCTGCCTGTGCGCCCGCCTCCGGAGCGCCGTCCGATTCGAGGGCTTCACGCGCCCCGCGTGTCCGGTCGACCGGGCGACCGGACGACCGGATGGACATCCGTCCGGACGGAACTCCGCATTCCCCAGATGCCGAAAGCCCCGGCTCCGCGGACGACGCCCGGAGGGCCGTCCCGGATCGCCGGGGCATCGCCGCCTTTCGCTGAAAGTTGGCGTCCGGAAGGACACCTCCCACGGGAGGAAGGAAAAGGGGTCACACCCCCCCGATCATTCGGCCGGTTCTTCGATCCGGATCTCGGAGAGCGCATCGGGATCCGTCGGGAGCTCGTCGTCTCCGGCCGGAAGGTCGTTCAGCTCCAGGATGTATGCCACCACGTCCACGTACTGTTGTGTGCTCAGGCTTCCGGGTGCGTCGTACGGCATGGTCGAGGCGATCAGCGAGTAGAGCTGATCCACCGGAGAGCCACCCCACGACCGCATGAACGTTGTCCCCGAGAACTGCGAGGTGGCGTGGCAGAATGAGCAGGTGTCGTCGTAGGTCTGCTCCCCCCGCTCCGCCTGCTCGACGGTGTAGAGGCCGGTCCGCGCGGCGGCGGCCGTCTCTTCCGCTTCGGGCTCGGCCGCTTCCGCCGTCTCGTCGGAGCCGGGCTCCGGGGATTCTCCGCCGGGCTGAGCGCCCGCGGACTGGCATGAGAGGAGACCCAGCACCATCACGAAACACGTCAGGGTCCAAGCGCCTCTATTCACCGAAAATACCTCCTGCACGTCTACTCGTCGGGTTCGACTTGGGACCCCGAGGTCCATTCGTTGTCGGACCGGGACCCGCGACTGCATCGGCCGCCAACCACCGCCTGAGCACGTACCAGGTCAGGAGCCCATGGGTTCCACATTCCCGGGGATGGGCGGCCGGGGACCGAAACCGAGCGGGATCGGTCGCAGCGGACTCTAGGTGCCTCGTCCGTCGATGTCAACGACGCCGGGAACTGGATCTCCGTGTCCGAAGTCGGTACCCGTAGAAGGGTGCTGAAGAGGCGGAGCGGATTCCGTTGCGAGCGCCACGAGGTCGGAGCCGAGATCGAGGATGCAGATGCCGGACGCTGGCGAGACGAGCCGGAAGGCCACCCCCCAAGATCCCTCCGCGGACACGATCGGGGAGCGCGCCCGCCCCCTCCGGGTGGCGTTTCAGGGAGAGCCCGGCGCGTACAGCGAGGAAGCCGTGCGGGCAGCCTTCGGAGCCGACGTGGAGCCGGTACCCAGCCGGAGCTTCGAGGACGTGGCCCGAGCGGTCCTCGACGGAGAGACGGATCGGGGCCTCCTGCCCGTTGAGAACACGCTCGCGGGCACCGTCGTGGGAGGCTACGACGTCCTGGCCGGGGGTGAGCTCGAGGTGGTGGGTGAGGTCGTCCGACCGATCCGCCACTGCCTCCTGGGGATCCCCGGAACCGACGTCCCCCGGCTCGAGCGAGTCCTCTCCCATCCGGTGGCCCTGGCCCAGTGCACCCGCTTCTTCCGGGCCCACTCCGAGGTGGAAGCCGTGGCGGTCTACGACACGGCCGGGGCAGCACGGGCTGTGGCCGAGCGGGGGGACCCCTCGGTGGCCGCCATCGCCGCCCGGGGAGCCGCCGAGCGGTACGGCCTCGAGGTGCTCCTGGAAGACCTCCAGGACCGGGCTGACAACCAGACCCGCTTCTATGTGGTACGGCGGCCCGAGGCCGGTGACCCCCGGAGAGACGAGGAAGGAGGGGAGGAGACCGGCGGTCGAGCGACGACGAAAGGCCGGGGCGGGAAGGAAGATCGTCCCGCGCCGGGTGAGCTCGCCTCCGAATCCGAGGACCGCTGGAAGACGGCGATCCTCTTTCGGACGCGGAACGAGCCCGGGGCCCTGGTGGACGTGCTCCACGCCTTCAGCGTCCGGGGCGTCAATCTGAGCAAGCTCGAGTCGCGCCCGGGGGAGGATCCGTGGACCTACCGCTTCTTCCTGGAGCTCGAAGACCGGGGAGACCGGGGCACGGCCCGGGAGGCGGTCCGGGAGGCCCGGGCGGCGGCCCAGGAGCTCAGGGTACTCGGCGTGTTTCGCCGCCTCGCCTGACCGAATCCCCTTTCCCGACCCGCGAAGGTCCTCTCACGGGCCCTTCCCGCCGGCCGGCCGGCACCCGACCGGAGACCGTCGGGTCACCCCTGTCATGGGACCCGAAGCTGCTTGCGTTTCAACGGCTGAGGCTGTATAAAATATATCTTCGGGTAGGAGTCTTCCGTCCCTTCATCGGGTCCACCGTCGACCTTCCGTCGGAACGGAGATTTCACCCCGGAAGGAACTGCAACCGCCCGCCCTCGTATCCCCATCCGGGAC
>JBKHJU010000182.1:0-5182 GCA_046537985.1 Longimicrobiales bacterium | reverse complement strand
GACAGGGCCTACGCCGCCGTCGCCTTCGTCGGGGCAGGCGTGACGGCCGTCGTGGTCTATCTGATGGGCTCCCTGGGCGGGGCCGCCCCGGCGTCGGTCAAGCTGGTGTTGGCGGGAGCGGCGGTGACGGCCCTCCTGACCTCTCTGACCACCGCCGTGCTCCTGGTGGATCAGCAGACGCTGGAGCAGATCCGATTCTGGCTGGCGGGCTCGGTGGCGGGCCGGGATCTGGGATTGTTCCTCCACCTCCTCCCCTTTCTGGTCGTGGGGATGCTCCTGGCGCTCCTCCTGGGCAAGCCCATCACCACGCTGAGCCTGGGTGAAGACGTGGCCCGGGGTCTCGGGCAGCACACCGGTCGGGTCAAGCTGGTGGCGGCAGGGAGCGTGGCACTCCTGGCCGGGAGCGCCGTGGCCGTGGCCGGACCCATCGGCTTCATCGGGTTGGTGATTCCCAACGCGGTTCGGCCCCTGGTGGGCCTGGACTACCGATGGATCCTTCCGTACAGCGCCATCGCCGGAGCCATCCTCCTGCTGGTCGCCGACGTCGCGGCCCGGCTCGTCCTCCGGCCCGAGGAGATGCCCGTCGGAGTCATGACGGCCCTCATCGGCGGCCCCGTGTTCATCTACCTCGCTCGCACCCGGGTGGGGACGTCGTGATCAGCGATCGCTGGATCGTCGTCCGTCCTCCCGGGCTCGAGCTCTCATTCCGCTTCGACCGGCGGGCCGTTCCGGTCCTGGCGATTCTGGCAGCCCTGAGCGTGGCCGCCGGCGTCGCGAGCCTGACCCTCGGCCATCAGACCGTCGCCGTCACCGACGTCGTCCGCACCGTGCTCGGCTTGCAGATCGACGCCGCCGATGCCTTTCTGGTCCAGGTGCTGCGGCTCCCCAGGACTCTCGTGGCCCTGATGGCCGGCGCGGCCCTGGGCGTTGCCGGGGCCATCCTTCAGGGACTGACCCGGAATCCCCTGGCTGCGCCGAGCATCATCGGCATCACCCAGGGTGCGAGCCTCGCCGCCGTCACGACCCTGGTCCTGGCTCCGAACCTCCCTTCGGGTCTCCTGCCCCTCGTGGCGTTCGGCGGAGCCGCCGGAGCCGCCCTCCTCATCTATCTCGTCGCCTGGAAGGGCGGGCTCTCCCCCGGTCGGCTCATTCTGGTGGGAATCGGCGTGGCCGCCGTCGCCAGCGCGCTGACCACCGTGCTCATCACCTTCGGAGACATCACCCGAGTGCAGTCGGCACTGGTGTGGATGGTGGGGAGCGTGCATGCCCGTAGCTGGACGGAGGTCTGGATGCTGGCCCCGTGGTTGGCCATCTTTCTCCCCCCTGTGCTTCTGGGCGCCCGGTCCCTCAACGGCCTCGCCCTCGGAGACGAGGTGGCCCAGGGACTCGGGAGCCGGGTCGAACTGGAGCGGGGGCTGCTCCTCCTGGCGAGCGTGGCTCTGGCCGGCTCGGCCGTGTCCGCCGCCGGCGCCGTGGCTTTCGTGGGGCTCATGGCCCCTCATCTGGGTCGGATGCTCGTGGGCCCGACCCACGAAGGGCTGATTCCCGCGGCGGCCCTCATGGGTGGGCTCCTGGTCGTGGTGGCCGACGTGGTGGGTCGCGTGGCGCTGGCACCCATCGAGATCCCCTGTGGGATCGTGACCGGAATCCTTGGCGCACCGTACTTCGCATACCTGTTGTACCGAGGAGGTCGAGGGTGAAGCTCGAGGCCAGAGACCTGACCCTGTCCTACGGGAAGACTCCGGTGATCCAGGGTCTCGACCTCACGGTCCCCGAGGGGAAGATCACCGCACTCATCGGGCCCAACGGCTCCGGGAAGTCCACCCTCCTCCGGGGGCTCGCGCGACTGATGAAGCCCCGGACCGGGACCGTGCTCCTGGACGGCAAGCCTCTCTCGAGCCTCCCCACCCGGAAGGTCGCGAGGCGGGTGGGAATCCTTCCCCAGGGTCCCGTGGCTCCCGAAGGCCTGACCGTGGGCGAGCTGGTGGCGCAGGGGCGATACGCCCATCAGGGCCTCTTCCAGCAGTGGAGCGAGGAGGACGAGCGCGCCGCCGAGAAGGCGATCGACGTCACCGGGCTCGAGGAGCTCGCTGACCGACCGCTGGACACGCTCTCCGGAGGGCAGCGTCAGCGGGCGTGGATCGCCATGGTCCTGGCCCAGGACACCGAGCTGCTTCTCCTGGACGAGCCCACGACCTTCCTCGACGTGGCCCACCAGGTCGAGGTGCTCGACCTCCTGGCCGAGCTCAATCGCGAGGAGGGCCGGACCATCGTCATGGTCCTCCATGACATCAATCAGGCCTGTCGGTACGCGCACCATCTCATCGTCATGAAGGAGGGACGGTTGATCGCCCAGGGCGATCCGGGAGAGGTGATGAGCGTCGAGCTGATCCGGGACGTGTTCGGCCTCGCCTGCCGGGTGATGAGCGATCCCGGCACCGGCGGCCCCCTCTGCGTGCCCCTGCCCGGCCACGCCCGCCGACCCCGCGCGTCGCGAGGCGTGACCGACGAGGAGTCGTGGCTGGACGAGCCGGTCTCGGCTCCATCCGCCTGAGTGGAAGCCCTCTCCGCGATCTTCACCGGCAGCCTGGCTCGCTACCGGAACGCCTTCGTTTTCTCGGAGACGGACCGCCCGTGCGTGCCGGCCGTCGACCTTCTCCAGCCCGACTCCTTCGACCGAATCGTCGCGCCATTCGTCGCGCGTCACCCCGGAGCCGACCGAAGGGCCGTGATCTCCTTCTGGACCCAGTGGTACTTCGGAATCCTGATCCCCCCGGCCGTCGCCGCCAACCTCCTCCTCGACGTGGACCTCCCTCTTGCCCTCGACGAAGTCGGGGTGCTGCTCCACGAGGAGGAGCACCGCCCGACGGGATTCCGGCTACCCAGCGTCGGGCGGAAGCTGGAGCCCGACGCCGATGCCTTCCAGCGATTCCACCGGCTCGTCGGGCTGCACGTCGAGCCCCTCGTCGACGCCGTCGCCCGGACCAGCGGGCTGGCCGCCCGTCTCGTCTGGAGCAACGCCGGGAACTACTTCGATTGGATCGTGCGAGAGCTCGAAGAAGGAAAGCACACCCATGAGCGGGACCCGGGAGGACGAGACGGCCGAGGCGACGAGGGAGCCGCCTCCATCGGGATGCGTCACCTCGGCAGCCGCCTCCGCCCCGACGGCTCGAAGAATCCCCTGTTCCAGCCGGTCCGGCCGGTAGAGCAAGACGGCGAGGAGGTTCTTCAGCGCCGCATCTGCTGTCTGCGCTATCTCCTTCCGGGAATCGCGGCGTGCGGAGATCGATGCCCTCTGGAGCACGTGACGTGACGGAACAAGGAGGAAATCAACGTCCCGGGGGCCGTCGGACGGGACGAGGGGATGCAGGAGCTCAGGGGATCCACGGCTGAGGAAGCAGGGCGGCGAGAGAGGTCCCGGGCGATCCCCGGGCCGGTCCAGCCGGCGTCGCCCTATCGCACCGGAACCCGGACCCCCAGTCCTCCCGAAACGAGCCCGAAGCGGATCCGCTCGTCGTCGTTCTCACCTCTGTCGTCCAGCCAATCCAGGGTCAGCCGACTCATCGCCACCCCGACGATCGCACCGCCCAGCACGTCGCTGACCCAGTGACGCCCCCGGTGGATCCGAGACCATCCCACGACGGATGCGGCCCCGTATCCCAGGGCGCCGACCCAGGTGGATTCCGTCTTGTGGGCGAGGGTCGTGGCGAGCGAATAGGCCACGACGGCGTGGCCCGAGGGAAACGACTGGAGGTGGTCTTCCACCTCGAGGCCCCGGAAGTCCCGAGCGTCGCAGTCCAG
The DNA here is from genome assembly GCA_046537985.1 of Longimicrobiales bacterium. Lineage (GTDB taxonomy): Bacteria > Gemmatimonadota > Gemmatimonadetes > Longimicrobiales > Gaopeijiaceae > JBKHJU01. Next base: position 1,381 of record JBKHJU010000182.1, on the reverse strand, counting down.
GCTCGCGTCCGGGCGGCAGCGTCCGAGGGTGAACTTGAGCGAGCCGTTCACCACTCCCGAGGCGATCAGGGCCGCCAGGGCGTGGACGGCACCCTCGGAGAGCTCCGACTCGTCCAGGAGCTCGCCCCCCAGATAGAGACCTCCGAGGCCCGAAAGGAACCACATGGGCTTTCCGACCCGCGTCCCGAAGTCCACGAGGCCGTCGAGGGGACCGCCGGGCGGGCGGTGAAGCTCGCGGTGGAGGTGGTCGTCCGTCGCCCACGCGGCCAGAAGAGCGCCGCCGGCGCCGGCCAGAAGGACCAGGCCATCGTCGGCCCCGTCCTGGGCATGGGCCGCCATCGGCGCCCAGAGGAGCGCGAGAAGCCCGACAAGTCCGAGGGCGGCTGGGGACGCGAGGGTGCGGAGGCTCTTCAAGCGATGATCCCCACGACGCCTCCAGCTCCGGAGAAGGTGATCTGGCGGAACCGGAAGGTCTCGCACCCACGGAGTGTGGGCATCGGTAGATCGACCGGATCAACGAGTCGATGTTGGGACTCGCCTTCGGCAACCTACGCCCCGGTGACCCGCGAAGGAAAGTCGGACACGGGCTCATCGCTCGGCGGAGTCCAGAATACGGTGTGATTCGAATCCCGGCGTGGGCTCGTCTCGTCACGATTCGATACGTCGAGCGCCCGGTCCTGCGGTTGCGGCCTCTACATGTGAAGCCCGATTCTGATCTCCCCTTTTCGGGTCCGGTGCCGGCGAGCCCCGGGTCGGGGGAACCACCACGATCACTGTCGATTTCCGGCATCCGGCGCTCGGGGTGGCCCTCATCGTCCCGCCCTTCAATCGCCTCGCCCTTCTTCTCCTCTTCATCCGCCTTCCGGAACCCGCCGTCATCCGGATGAGCTCGTTGTAGGCCGGAACGCCGAACGTCGCCGGTGGAGAGGACTACAATGAACATGCTGTTCCCATGGGAGTTCTGCGACACGTGCTTCGACTCGAGGAGAAGTCATGAGCAACGATACGATGCGGGCATTCGTCATGGAGCGGATAGGCTCGGTGGGCTGGGCCGAGAAGCCTGTTCCCGAGGCAGGGCCCGGTGACGCGGTGATCCGAGCCACTGCCGCCCTGGTTTGCACCTCCGACGCCCACACGGTCGGCGGGGCCATCGGCGAGCGGGAGAACCTGACCCTGGGTCACGAAGCCGTGGGCGTGGTCGAGGAAGTGGGCCCCGGCGTCGAGAAGGTCCGCCCGGGCGACCGGGTGGTGGCGGGAGCCATCACGCCGTGCTTCCGGTGCGAGAATTGCCAGCGGGGATACACGTCCCAGTGTGGAGAAGCTCTGGGCGGCTGGAAGTTCGCCAATGTGAAGGACGGTGTCTTCGCCGAGTACTTCCACG
>JBKHJU010000181.1:0-5201 GCA_046537985.1 Longimicrobiales bacterium | reverse complement strand
GCTCTCCGGCGATCTTCGCGGCATCCTCCAGGTAGGCCCGGAGCTCGCTGCTTCCGGAGCTCTCCCTTCCGGTGAGCCCGCGGGCCGCATAGGAAAGGAGAAACTCGTACGTCTCTTCGAGGAAGTCGATCCGCTTCCTCAGGTCGTCACCAGCCATGGATGATCCTTTCTCCCGGGGGGATCAGTCCGCCGCCTGACCGGCGGGAGCCCGGCTGGGCTCGGGCTGATTCGGATCCTCGTGACCGAGAGCCTTCCACCGGTCCGGGTCGTGGTGCACGGCGAACTCCTCGCCGGTGATCCAACCCTTGATCATGCTCCGGGTCATCCAGTACTTCTCGGGCCGGAATACGCCGAAGTAGATGTGAGCCATGACCATCGTGATGAACGCCACGGACGAAACTCCGTGGATCACGTAGATCCATCCCCACGCCTGATCCGAGAAGAGGTACGGATCCCGGACGAAGAGCGGGGTCTCGATCCGAAACATCATAAGGGCCCCGGTCACCATGACGCCGAGCCCGAAGACGGCGGTGCCGTGGTGGAAGAGCTTGTTGGGCCAGGCGTACTTCCCCTCCCTCTTGAGGCGAGGGACGTCACCGCCGAACAACCTCTTCAGGAAGAGCGTGGCGTTCCTGAAGTCGTTCCCGTCCACCCACATGGACCAGAAGTCCAGGAAGATGGTGCTGTGGAAGATGTGGAAGACGATGAGACCGATGAGGGCTACGCCGGCGATCCAGTGGATCGTGACCCAGGGGAACTGGAGTCCCATCACGGGAACGAACGCCGTCACGAGAAGGGTCAGCATGGAGGCGGCCATGAGCCAGTGGAAGACCCGGGCGGTGGCCGTATACTTCTTCACCTTCTCGTTCGGGTCCACCGGCACCGGATCCTGCTCGTAGATCTCCTTCGTCGAGGGGGCCAGGGTGGCCTTCCAGATGGCGTGCCCGATGGCGAAGAGGAACCCGACGACGACGGCTGCCCACATGAGGTCCCAGGCGACCCCGATGAGGACCTCCTGGCTCCAGGGGTTCTGTGCGGTACGAACGAAATCCAGCATTTACGCCTGCTCCCCGCGGATGGCCCGCTTCACCAGGTTCCTCATCATGGGAATCTTGTACTGATTGTGACGGAGCGCGCGGGCTCCGCGGATGGCCAGCCGGCCACCGAGATCCTCGGACCGCTCGTTCACCTCATTGCCCACCAGCGCCTGCTCGACCTCGCTCAGGCGGACCGGTACGGGGCTGACCCCGTTCACCGCCAGGCGGATCTCCTGGATCGTGCCACCTTCGACGCGTGCAGCCGAGGCCACGTTCACGAGGGGAAAGTCCCAGACCTTCCGGTCGGCGACCTTCTCGAAGTACTGGCGCGTACCGGCCATGTCGTTGGGAATCCGGATGGCGACCAGGAGGTCGTTCGGCCGCATGGCCGTAATGCGCGTGATGTCCACCCCGGGCCCGACCCAGAAATCCTCCGCGTCGATGACCCGCTCGCTCCCCCTCCTGCGGACCACGAACTGCGCTCCGAGCACGACGAGGGCCGGCGCCGTGTCCGAGGGATTCACGGCCACGCACCGGTCCTGCCCCATGATGGCGTGCTCCCGGTTCATGGCGGTGGGGGTGTCGGCGTAGCAGATGTTCCCCCCGGCCCGGTAGCAGGGCCAGCCGGAGCGGTAGTACCAGCAGCGCACGTCCTGGGAGACGTTCCCGCCGATGGTCCCCTGATTCCGGATCTGGGGGCTGGCCACCCTTCCGGCCGCCTGGGCCAGCGCCGGAAAGCGCTCCTGGACGTCCGCGTTCCGGCTGACCTCGGTCAACGTGACCATGGAGCCGATCTCGATGCCGTCGTCGGTGGTCCGGATCCGGGTCAGATCGGAGATCCCTCCCAGGTCCACCACGACTTCGGGACGCTCGATCCGGTCCTTGAGCCAGTCGAAGGTGTCCATCCCGCCCGCCATCACCCAGGCGTCCTCACGGTGCTGGTCGAGCTGGTCGAGAGCCTCCTCCACGCTCGTGGGCTGGAGGAGCTCGAAGCTCGGGATCATGTCTCTGATTACGGCCATGTTTCGTCTCCTCCGGCCTTAGACGTGCTGCTCGAATTCGTATGGAAGCTCCAGTCCCTCGAGTGACGCGAGGATCACGTCGGGGCGGAGTGGCGTGCGTGCGAGATACCGGCGACCCATGGCGTCGGCGATGGCCGACGTGACGGCCGCCTGGCCGGCGCCCACGGGGGGCTCACCGATTCCCTTGGCCCCGACGGGGTTCTCGGGGTCCGGCTCGTCGACGGCTGCGAAGGTCATCTCCAGCGGCACGTCGAGGATGCCCGGGGGTCGGTTGGTGTAGAATCGGGTCGCCAGCGGCACGCCCCATCGGTTGTCGTAGTACCAGTTCTGGCTCAGAGCCATTCCCATGCCCTGGACGCCTCCACCGTGGACCTGGCCGGCCAGGCTTCGCGGGTTCAGGACGACGCCGCAGTCGGCCACCGCCTGGTAGTCGATCAGATCCACGACCCCCGTCTCGTGGTCGAGCTCGACCACGGCGCAACCGAGCACGAAGGACCACGTTCCTCCTTCGTGGGAATAGTTGTCCTTGGCCACGCCCACGAGGCCCTGTCCCTGCAGCCGGGTGGCCGAAGCGACGGTCATGGAGTGGATGTCCTCGGGGAGCTCGCTTCCGTCGTACCGGCCGCCCATCTCGATTGCCAGCTCGGCCGCCCGGGCGAAGGTTATGCCCTGGGAGCGGTTGCCCCGCTGGAAGACCCGCCCCCCCTCGATCTCGTAGGCGTCGGGGTTCCCACCCAGCTCGGCCGCGGCGATCTCCCGCAGCTTCTCCATGATGTCCATGCACGCCGCGTGATTCGCGCGGGTGTGGGCGTGGGTGGTCTGGCTGCCCGACTGGGAGGAGCTCCACGGATGATTCCGCTCGGAGCTGCCCCACAGCACCTCGACGTCCTCCCAGGGGAAGCGGAGGATCTCCACCGCCGGTCGGGCGGTGTCGAAGATCGAATGGGTTCCCAGGTTTCCGATCCCCTGGTGGATGTAGAGCCTGCCGTCGGGACGGACGAGCCAGAGGCCGTCGTATCCCGAGCTACCCGCCACGAAGGGCGAGAAGCCGAGGCCGACACCGGTCACCTTGGAGCCGTTTCGCTGGCCGCTCATCTGGAGCTTCTCTTCCCAGTTGAAGTGCTCCCGGGCCAGGTCGAATGCCTCCTTCGAGTAGGAGCTGGTGATCGCGCCCCGGCCGGCGCCCACCGTGCCGTCGTGATCGGGAGCGTTCAGCTTCCGAACCTCGAGACGATCGAGCCCCAGCTCCCAGGCCGCCTGGTCGACGAGGGGCTCGAGGAGCCCGACGATCTGCGCCCCTCCGGGAGCCCGCTGAGCTGCCTTCGGCGGCGTATTCGTCAAGATGGCGATGCCCCGCCACCGCATGGCTTCGGGCTGGTACATGAGCGAGGCGGAATTTCCGGCCATGAAGTAGTCGCCCTGCCGGCCGTAGGGGCCGTTCTCCTGGATCAGGAACAGGTCTAGAGCAGTGATCCTTCCGTCGTTTCGGAAGCCCATTCGGGCATACCCCTGGAATCCGGGACGGGCGCGGCCGTAGTAGGTCTCCTCGGCACGGGTCACCCGGAGCATGACCGGGCGGCCCACCTTCTGGGAGAGGAGGGCGGGCACCTGGTAAATATAGGCGCCGTAGATCTTGCTCCCGAAGCCGCCGCCGCAGTACTCGGAAATGAAGACGAGGTCCTCGAGGTCGAGCTCCAGGGCGTCGGCGATGGCGGCGTGGGTGCGAGCGTTGCTCTGGGTTCCCGCGTGGAGGTAGCAGCGGCCGTTCTGCCAGTAAGCCATGGCCGTGCGGGGCTCCATCGGATGGTGCGTCACCGTCTGATGGAAGAGGGGCTGCTCGATGACCAGGTCGGATTCGCCGAAGATCCGCTCCAACTCTTCGATCTGTTCCTCTTCGTCCTCGGACTCGACGCCGAATATCCACGAGTCCGTGACCTCTCCCATGGGGAAGCCGCCGGTGGCCTCGGCTTCGAAGAAGGCGTCCTCGGGCCACTTGATCTCGCCGAGGTCCCGACCCTGGAACGTATTCCCCTCTTCGCGGGCGTTCGGGCCGCCCGGCCGGAGGCTCTCCAGGGGATCGATGACGAAGGGGAGGGGCTCGAGGTCCACCTCGATGGCCTCGATGGCCCGGGCCGCCGTTTCCTCGTCCACGGCCGCCACCGCGAGGATGGGCTCTCCCTCGTAGAGCGGCTCGTTGGTGAGAGGAGCCTCCCCGGGGGGTTCGGGAATGTTGGGAAGGTCGTCGGCCGTCAGGATGCCCTCCACGCCGTCCATGGCGAGGGCCGCGCTGGCGTCGATGTTTCGGACGCGGCAGTGGGGCATGGGGCTCAGGAGGAGCTTGGCGAAGAGCATGCCCTCCGCCCTGAAGTCCTCGGCGTACTTGGCCCGGCCCGTGATCTTCGCGTAGAGATCGGGCGGAGTGTGATCCCGTCCCAGGAGCCTGTAGTCGTCCGCCATCTGCTGCTGTTCGTTAGCCATTTCTCACTCCCTCAGGCGTTCTGCCGAGCGTACTCCGCGGCGCGCATCGCGGAGTCCAGGATCTTGTTGTAGTCGCCACACCGACAGAGGTTGCCGGAAAGAGCCTGGGCGGCTTCTTCCCGGGTGGGACTCGGATTCTCCTCGAGGAGGGCGACCAAGCTCATGGTGAAGCCGGGAGCGCAGAAGGCGCACTGGAAGCCTGCCTCGTCCAGGATGGCCTGCTGCACCGGATGGGGCGTGCCGTCCTCGGCCTCGAGACCCTCGATGGTGGTGACGTCCCGATCCCGGACGGTGTGGGTGAGCATCGAGCAGGAGTAGTGGTTGACTCCGTCCACGAGGACGGTGCAAGCTCCGCACTCGGCCCGGTCGCAGCCCAGCTTCGGACCCGTCAGCCCCAGCTTGTAGCGGAGCGTCATGGCCAGCGTCTCGTTGGGCTGGACGTCGACGCGACGCTCCTGCCCGTTCACGTTCAGGGTGATCATCCGGCCCATGGCCTGCTGTGCCGTGGGGGCGGCGCTGGCCCCCGGGCTGGCCCGGGAGAGATAGGTGGCGGAGGAGGCCGTGGCCCCGGCCGCGATCACCCCCTTGATGAAGGTCCGCCTGGATACGCCGCGGTCCGCGTCCGTCAGGGTTTCGTGTTCACTCATCGCACGCTCTCCAGAAT
>JBKHJU010000180.1:0-5203 GCA_046537985.1 Longimicrobiales bacterium | reverse complement strand
GCTCGGAGGCCGCCGAGCGCTTCGCCGAGACCGGCCACGCCCTGGTCTTCCTCGACCGGGTCCTCCCCGATACCAGCGGCGTGGCCATCTGCGAGGAAATCCGCTCCCTTCCCGAGTCCCGGGATACCATCATCGTCTTCGTCACCGGCACGGAGACCCAGGAGGCCCTGAAGGAGGCTCTGGAAGCCGGGGCCGACGACTACGTCGTGAAGCCGGCACCCCCGGATCTCCTCAGCACCCGCATCGCCATCGCCGAGAAGCGGGCCGCCGAGCTCCGGGAGAATCGGCGGATCCAGGAGGAGCTTCGGGAAGCCAGCTATCACGATTCGGTCACGGGCCTCGGCAATCGGCAGATGCTGGAGGACCAGCTCGGCCGGGCCGTGAAGCGCTTCCGGCGAAGCGAGGAATACCTGTTCGCCGTCCTCGTCCTGGACATCGACGGCTTCCACGGAATCAACGAGGAGTTCGGCCAGGAAGTGGCCGACGACGTCCTCCGCGAGGTGGGACGGCGGATCGGACGCTGTCTCCGGGAGGAGGACACGGTGGTCCGAATCGCCGCCGACGAGTTCGGGGTCCACCTGGACGACCTACGGAACGAGAGTGATCCGACTCGAGTGGCAGGTCGGATCCGGGAGGAGATGGTCCGTCCCGTGGAGGTGGGAAGCCGGCGGGTCCAGGTCACCCTCTCCATCGGCGTCGCCCTTCCGTCCACGGACTCCGACGATCCGGACGTGGAAGACCTCATCCGGGACGCCCGGAAGGCCGTGGTCCGGGCGAAGAACTCCGGCCGGGGCGAGATCCAGATCTACGATCCGGCGGTCCACGCCCGGGCCCTGGCCCGCGTGGCGCTGGAAGCGGAAATCCGAAACGCCCTCGAAGCCGAGGAGCTCTCCCTCCACTACCAGCCGATCCTGGAGCTGGCCACGGGAAAGGTCCACTCGCTGGAGGCCCTCCTCCGCTGGGAGCGCCCGGGAGGAGAGCTCACCCTACCCTCCACCTTCATTCCCGTGGCCGAGGAGACGGGCCTCATCGTGCCCCTGGGATGGTGGACCCTGGAGACGGCGTGTCGCCAGACCCGCGCCTGGCGGGACGCTTATCCCCAGGATCCGCCTCTCAACATAAGCGTCAACGTCTCGGGCAAGCAGTTCACCCTCCCCGACGTCCACGAGATCGTGGCCCGGACCCTGGAGCGGACCGAGTTCTCCGGCGACGGCCTGCACCTGGAGCTGACGGAGACGGCGGTCATGCGAGATCCCGACACCGCCGTGAATACCATGGAAAACCTCCGGTCCCTGGGGGTCCACGTCCACGTCGACGACTTCGGCACCGGCTATTCCTCCCTGGCCTACCTCTGCCGCCTTCCCATCGACACCCTCAAGGTGGACCGGGCCTTCATCAACGCCATGGTGGAGAGCCGGGAGAACCTCGAGGTCGTGCGGACCATCATCCGCCTGGCCAAGACCCTCGACTTCTCGGTGGTCGCCGAGGGGGTGGAGACCCGGGAGCAGGAGGAGCTCCTCCGCGAGATGGAGTGCGACTACGTCCAGGGGTACCGATACCACCGTCCCCTCACCGTCGACCGCATCCCCGAGATCCTGAACGGAGGACTCTGATGGATCGACGCAAGTTTCTCGGCGCGGCGAGCGTCGCGGCCGGCACGAGCCTCCTCGCGTGCGGAAGCCAGAACGGAGGCCGTACCGGAAACGACGCCTCGGCCGGTGATGAAGGCTCCGGTCCCGCCGTGGTCACGGGCCCCCGGGTATCCTGGAGGCTCACCAGCAGCTACCCCCGGAACCTGGACATCCTCCACGGTGCGTCGGAAGCCGTGGCCGAGCGGGTGGCCTCCCTCACCGACGACCGCTTCCGGATCCGGGTCCATCCGCCCGGAGAGCTCGTTCCGGGGCTCGAGGTCATGGACGCCGTCCAGCAGGGCACGGTCCACTGCGGGCTAACCGCCGGCTACTACTACATCGGCAAGAACCCGGCCCTGGCCTTCGACACCGCCGTTCCCTTCGGCCTCACCGCCCGCCAGCGCTTCGCCTGGCTCTACGAGGGAGGGGGCCTGGAGCTCCTCCGCGAAGTTTACTCGGATTTCGGCATCCACTCGATTCCCCTGGGGAGCACCGGCGGGCAGTGGGGAGGGTGGTTTCGCCAGCCCGTGGACTCGCTGGACGACCTCCGGGGGCTTCGGATGCGGATCCCGGGGCTGGCCGGCGAGATCATGTCCCGCCTCGGAGTGACCGTGCAGGTTCTTGCCGGGGCCGACATCTATCCGGCCCTGGAGCGGGGAGCCATCGACGCCACCGAGTGGGTGGGCCCCTACGACGACGAGAAGCTCGGCTTCCACGAGATCGCGCAGTACTACTACAACCCCGGCTGGTGGGAGCCCGGCGTGACGACGACTCTCCAGGTGTCCCGGGCCGCCTGGGACGAGCTCCCCTCCCAGTACCGGCAGGCCCTGGAATCGGCGTGCCGGGAGACGACGCTGATCACCCTGGCCCGCTACGACGCAGCGAACCCCCCGGCGTTGGCCCGCCTCGTCGACGACCACGGCGTCGAGCTCCGGGAGTTCTCCGACGAGATCCTGGCCGCCGCCTGGGAGACGAGCGAGGCGTACCTGGCCGAGCAGGCCGAAGCCGACCCCGACTTCCGGCGGATCCACGACCACCTGCGCGCCTTCCGCGAGACGGCCTTCCGGTACTTCGGGACGAACGACGAGGCCTACTCGCGATTCGCGTTCGGAAGGGTGTAGGCAGGACGTGGGAAGGGGCCGACGGCTCGGCCGACGACCCCCCGTCCACGACGACGCTGCGACATCGCGGAGTTCCCAGGCGGGTGCTACGGAAGGCTCAAGCCCAGGCTGATCCCGACGGTGGTTTCGGAATCCAGGGGCTCCAGGTCCGTCGGCGACACTTCACGCAGGAGCTGCGCGTCCTCCTCCGGCGCCGGTGACCAGTTCAGATCCGCACCGACCCACCACGCGAGACCCCCGTCCATCTCGAATCCCAGCCGGAGCCCACCCGTTCCGGTGAAGCGCGTTCCAGCGATCCTCTCGCTTCGGAACGGGTCCTCGGTGAAGACGAGATCATCGGTCCGGACGGTGGTGGCTCCAGCTCCGAGGTGTCCCGTCACGAGCACGCCATCCCCTTCGACGACGCGACCCTGGAGTCCCAGGCGATACCGCCAGGCGCTCCCGTCCGGCACGTAGGTCGCATCGTTCTTCAGGAGGTCGAGATCCAGGTCCAGGAGCATCTGGACGCGGTCGGCCAGCGGATAGGCGACATCGAGGCCGACATTGGGCCCGAATCCGTAGTAGTCGCCATACGTTCCCACCGGAAGGTAGATTCCGCTCGAGATCCGGGTGTCCAGATTCCCCAGGTCCAGGCCACCGGCCTGCGCATGGGCAGGGTCCGCACCCATCAGCACCAGAATGAACGAAGCGATCCAGCCACGTCGAACGACACGAGATACCATCGTCTCCTCCCATCTGGAGTTCACGGAATCGCGGGGGCTCTCACCCCATCGCGCCACTCGGTTCCAGGACCCCTCTGCCGGGAGGGCTCGAGCGACACCGGAGCCCGTCCCAGCGGAAGAAGCCCAGGGCTGCGCACACCAGCTATAGCAGATTTCGTGCCGCACGCTCTCTCGCGAGGTATTCCCGCAAGTCATTGATACGATGGACCTTGGATAGGACGGATCTTGACAGGTCCCATCACGGGCCACCTCTCCGTCGGTCAATCTGACAGATCGCACCGGCCCGGGAGGAGTCAAATCGACGGACCCCGGTCCGGACTCCCGACTTCCGGTCCCGGACCGGGAATCAAGGCACCGGGCTCGGCCCCAGTCCCGGGAGCGCGTACACCGTCACCGCCGCCAGCACGACGATCTGGATGGCAATGAACGGGACGACCCCGCGGTAGATCCTCGTCGTGGGAATCGCCTCCGGCGTCACGCCCCGCAGGTAGAAGAGGGAGAATCCGAAGGGCGGAGTGAGGAAGGAGGTCTGGAGGTTGATGGCCAGGACGATCCCGAGCCAGATCAAGGGGATCCCCAGGGCCTCCGCCGGAAGGACGATGAGGGGAACGATGATGAAGGCGATCTCGAAGAAGTCGATGAAAAAGCCGAGGACGAAGACCACGGCGTTCACGATCAGGAGGAAGGTGAGGGCGCCCCCGGGAAGGTTCGTCAGGGTGTCCGAGATCCAGAGGTCGCCCCCGAGCCCCCGGAAGACCAGGGCGAAAGCCGTGGAGCCGATGAGGAGGAAGATGACCATGATGGTCAGCCGGGACGTCTCCTCCATGGCGGCCTGGAGGTTCTCGAGGCCGAGCTGACGGTTCAGGGCCGCCAGGACGAGGGCTCCGACGGCACCCAGAGCCCCGGCCTCCGTCGGGGTCGCGATCCCGGCGAAGATGCTCCCCAGGACCACCACGATGAGGACCAGGGGCGGCAGCAGCGACACCAGCACCCGCTTCGTCAGCTCCCACCCCCGAACCGCCCGGGCCTCCTCGGCCATGGGTGGAGCGATGGACGGCCGAAGGAAGCTTGCCACCAGGGCGTAGAGGACGTAGGCGCCCGTGAGGATCAGCCCCGGTATCAGGGCGGCCCGGAAGAGCCCCCCGACGGACACCCCCATCTGGTCGCCGAGGACGATGAGGACGATGCTCGGCGGGATGACCTGGCCCAGGGTTCCGGAGGCCGAGATCACGCCCAGGGAGAAGTCGTCCCGGTAGTCGTTGCCCAGCATGACCGGGAGGGAGATCAACCCCATGGCGGTGACCGACGCACCCACGACCCCCGTCGCCGCCGCCAGGAGGGCGCCCACCACGATCACCCCCACGGCCAACCCGCCCCGGATCCTCCCGAAGAGCAGCCCCACGGTCTCCAGCAGGTCCTCGGCCAGCCGCGACTTCTCCAGCACCGTCCCCATGAAGATGAAGAAGGGGACGGCCACCAGGGTGAAGTTCGACATGGTGCCGAAGATTCGCTGGGGCATGGCGTTCAGCAGAACCAGGTCGAAATCCCCGGTCAGCGTGCCCAGCACTGCGAAGAGGAGAGCCACGCCCCCAAGGGCGAAGGCCACAGGGTAGCCGGTGAAGATCATCGCCAGGGCTCCGAAGAACATGGCGGGACCCCACACCTCGGGCATCAGCGATCCCTCTCGCGAAGCGCGTACGGCGCCGTCACCCGACCCCCTCCTCGAGCT
>JBKHJU010000179.1:0-5216 GCA_046537985.1 Longimicrobiales bacterium | reverse complement strand
CGTCAGGACCTCGTATCCAAGCTCTCGATACATCTTCGCCAGCTCCCGGCCCCGGGCCCACCCTTCGTCGAGATCGATCTTGTTGACGACCAGCACCTCGTCCACGCCGTTGGTCTCTGCGATGAGCAGGAGCCGGTCCACGATCTCCCGGCTCGGATCTGGACGGGCCGCCGCGACCACTGCGATGATCCGGTCCACGTTGGCGGCCACCACCTTTCCGCCACGGCCTCCGGCGGCTCGCCGGACGATCTCGCTCTCCCGCGGAAGCACTTCCTCCACCGTGTAGGTCGAGTCGCTCGACTCCTCCACCGCCACCCGGTCGCCGATGACGACCCGGTCCTCGATGGCCCGTTCCTCCTTCCCACCCCGGCCGCCCCCTCGCTTCAGCCGGCCGCGCAGACTCGCTTCGATCCGGGCGCCGTCGTCCAGCGCCAGGGTGTATGTCCCTCCCCGACTTCGGAAGACGGTCCCCTCCTTCACCGGCTTCCGCTCCGTCGAGGCGCTTTCCCCGGAGAAAAGAAAACGCCCCCCGGAGCGTTCGTTCCAGAAACGCTTCGGAGGGCGCCGATGACGAGCGAGCCCGTCACGGGATCCTGCGGCGTCACGCCGCGAAGGACTCCAGCGCCGATCCCTTGGCTCCCTCCGCGAGACGACGCAGGGCCCGGTCCCGGAGCTGACGAATCCGCTCCCGGGTCACGCCGAGCATGTCCCCGATCTCTTCCAGGGTGTGCTCCCGCTCTCCCTGCAAGCCGTAGTAGAGGCGCAGGACCTTGGCATCCCGGGGCTCCAGTGTGGAGAGGGCGTCCTCGACCACCTCTTCCAGGAGACGATCTTCGACCTCCAGCTCGGGCTCCACGGCCTCCTCGGTGACGAACCGCTCCACCAGCTTGGAGTCGTCCGTGTCACCGATGGGAGCATCCAGCCGGATCTCGCCGGAGTTCAGCGTCTCGAGCTTCCGGATCACCTGGGGCGTCAGGTCCGTGGCGGCGCTCAGCTCGTCCATGGTGGGATCACGCCCGAGCTCCTGCTTGAGGCGCTCCTTCTCCCGGAAGATCCGCGCCAGGTCCGAGGCCCGGTTCAGGGGAACCCGGACGGAGCGTCCATGGTTCGCCAGAGAAGCCAGGATGGCCTGACGAATCCACCAGACGGCGTAGGAGATGAACTTCACGCCCTTGGTGGGATCGAACTTCCGTGCGGCGGTCACCAGCCCGACGTTCCCCTCCTGGATCAGATCGGTGAGGGAGACGCCCCGATTCTGATACTTCTTCGCGACGCTGATGACGAACCGGAGGTTGGCCCGGGCGAGTTCCTGGACCGCCTCCTCGTCTCCGTTCTGAGCGCGCGCACCGAGCTCCTTCTCCCTCTCGGGAGTGATCAGCTCGTGGCGGCTCACGTCCCGGAGGTACTGGTCCAGGGCGTTCTTGTCGTCAGCGCTTATATTGAACGAGCTCCGCTTCTTCTTGGTCGCGGTGGCCATGGCTCTGATCTATCTCCTGTATGCTCCGGGCGACTCGGATTCCGGTCCGCTCCGCTCCGGTCGGATTTTCAAATCCCGTGCTTTATTCGGCTCGCCGTGACAACCTTCGAGGACGCGTCGGCGATCCGCTTGTCACCGTATCGGCATCCCGGATCGAACGTGCGACAGAACCGGGAGCAGTCTGGACCTACGGGACATGATACCCGAGGGGGTTCCGTAGGATCCAGAGCCTTTTAACATATGGACGAAAACAGGATGTGTCCAGGCGTTCGACGCTGGGCGTCGAGTCGGAAGATCCGCGGAAGCGATTTCCTCGATCCGGTGGGAAAGTGGGCTCCCGGATTCCCGGATCTCGGCTCCGCTGCGACGGTCGTGAGTTGCTAACCCGCCTTCGGCGGAGGGTTCCCGTTCCGGATATACCACGAGCCGTACTTCCGGAACCGGACCCGGGACCGCTCGTCGATCCCATCGGTCTCGCTTCACCCACGCTCACCATGTCCTCTCACGAGGTGCTCCGCCCGATGCTTCCACTCCCCACCATCTCGCACTTGTCCGGCCGCCCACGTTCGGATCGCCCGCACCGATCCGGAAACCCCTCCCCGTGACGACTCTCCAACTGAGTGGTACGACCCACTCCGGTCGCGTCCGCGGAAGGAACGAAGACGCCTGGGCATCGGACCGGGGGCTGGGCCTGGCCGTGGTCGCCGACGGCATGGGTGGCCACCCAGCCGGCCACGTGGCGAGTCGCCTTGCCGTGGACACCGTCCTGGATTTCTTCGGGAACCGGGATGGAGGATCGGGAAGGGATGCGGGCGAGGACATGGCGAAAGCGGTCCGGTCCGCCAACCGGCAGATACTGGATCGAGGAAGGAAGAATCCGGAGCAGCAGGGAATGGGAACAACTCTCACCGTCCTGCGGGTGGACGAGGAAGAAGGTCGATACTACATCGGTCACGTGGGAGACAGTCGGGCCTATCTGTTCAGGGGGCAGAGCCTGACCCCCCTCACGCGTGATCACACGCCCCTGCAGGAGAGGGTGGACATCGGCCTCCTCACCCGGGAAGAAGCCCGGGTCCATCCCCTGGGCCACGTGCTGTCCCAGGCCCTCGGAACCCAGACCCGGGTGGAGCCTCAGGTCGTCGACGGGGAGGTGCGACCGGGAGACCTCTTCCTTCTCTGCAGCGACGGGCTCAACGCCGTGCTTTCCGAGGAGAGGATCGAGGAGATCCTCGTCCGGGGGCTGGCTGACGAGGGGGAGAACGGGGTCGCGCCCGACGACCTGGACTCCCTCGGTGACGAGCTGGTGGAGGCGGTCCTCGACGAAGGCGCCCCGGACAACGTGACCGTGGTCTTCGTCCACGTGACCGAGAGCGAGTGATTCCGGACGCCGGACCCCGCTGGATGACCGTCCCGGGAGCCTCTGCGATCCCGGCCGGGCGGACCCGGCCGGACGATTTCCCGTCCGGCGACCCCGGCTGCGCGATCCAATCGCGGCGGTCCGCCTAGGCGACCCGATCCACCTCGACCAGAAACCGGTCCCGGGAAATCTCCCGTCGCTCGAAGGTGAAGACCCGGAGGATGCGGGCCGAACCGTAGAGCTCCGCCGCCAGCCGGGGCAGATCGATGACCCCGGACAGGCCGCCGGTTCCCAGCCGCTGGACCTCTCCGGTGCGCCGGCGAATCAGGAGGTCGAGCTGGAACATGGCCGTCTTCGCCGGATAGTCCACGATCACCTCGCCGGGCTCGAGTCCCACCTCCCTCGCCAACGTCTCCTCGAGGCGCTGCTTCCGCTCGGAATCGGCCGCCAGCCACTCCGGAAGGGGGTACTCCCCCAGGTCCGCAGCCGTGAGCTCCAGGGCTCTCTTGGGCAACCGGCGGTTGCGGAGCGCCGGAAGCCACCGGTCGGCGAGGCGGCGGGCGTGGGGGGTCTCCCGCTGAAGGGAGCGCCGCCGGATCTCGTGGAGGAGCTCCTCGTCCGTGGGGCCCACCAGATCGTCGGGCTCCAGGATCCCCTGTCCCACGGCCTCGTCCACGATGCGCTTGTACAGGGCCGTAGCCGCCCGTACCGCGTGGTGCCAATAGACGTTCCGGAACATCTGGTACTTGGCGAAGAGGAGGGATTCGAGAGCACTCACGGACTTCTCCTGGACTCCGATCTCCCAGAGGCCGGTCGCAGGATCTCGGAGGGGAATCAGCCCCTGGAGGAGCCGGTCCACGTCCACCTCGCCGTAGGGCACCCCGCAGAAGCGGGCGTCCCGTCTCAGGTACTCCATCTTGTCGAGATCGAGGCTCCCGCTCACGAGCCCCCGCAGGGGCACCGAGCTCCGGCCCCGGATCAGGGCGTAGATCCGGTCGGCGGCTCCGGGTCCCAGCGACGAGAGGGCTTCCTCCAGCTCGGGGGACCGGAAGAAGCGAACACTCACGGACTCGTGGTCTCCCGGAAAGCGGTCGGGCTCGAGCTCTTCCAGCGCGTGGGAGAAAGCATAGTGCCCGATGTCGTGGAGGAGGGCCGCGTAGGGGACGAGGTCCTCCTCCTCGAAGACCTTCGGGGGAACCGGATCGCCCCGCTCCCGGAGGAGGCGAAGGGCCGTGACGGCCAGGTGATAGACCCCCAGCGCGTGGTCGAAGCGGGTGTGGGTCGCCCCGGGATAGACCAGGTGGGCGAAGCCCAGCTGCCGGATGTAACGGAGGCGCTGGAAAGCGGCCGTGTCGACGATGGCCACCGCCGTGGGATCCAGCCGGATCGTGTTCCAGAGGGGATCTCGAACGATCTGGGGACGACGGGGCTCGATCATGGCCCGAGAGTAGCCGAAGCCGGCGGGGCGGGGCAATGGCCCCACGGGCGACGCGAGCGCTCCACCACCCCTGCAGGGCTGGATCGGCCCCGTCATGGCCCGATCGTCCGTGCCGACCTATACTACCGAAGAAATGGCGAAGACGGAGTCACGG
Organism: Longimicrobiales bacterium; assembly: GCA_046537985.1. Taxonomy (GTDB): domain Bacteria; phylum Gemmatimonadota; class Gemmatimonadetes; order Longimicrobiales; family Gaopeijiaceae; genus JBKHJU01. The sequence goes on along the minus strand of JBKHJU010000179.1, from coordinate 790 downwards.
GACACGAACAGGAGTTCGATGGCCGTCGAGAGAGCCCGGGTGGCCCGTCTCCGCAGCGATGTGGAGACCCGGGCCGAGGACCGGCCCGGAGTGTATCGTATGGTGGACGGGCACGGGGAGCCCCTCTACGTGGGAAAGTCCGTCCGGGTCAGGAGCCGTCTCCTCTCCTACTTTCGTGCCCCCCCGGGAGACAAGGCCGCGGACCTCATCCGCTCCGCCGCCACCGTCGACTGGGAGTACGTCCCCAACGAGTTCTGGGCGACCGTGCGGGAGCTTCGCCTCATCAAGGAATGGATCCCCCGGTACAACGTGGAGCACGCGCGAAGGACCCGGTACGCCTTCGTCAAGCTCACCCGCGAGCCGGCGCCCCGGCTCCTCCTGGTGGGACGGGCAGCCGATGACGGGTGCATCCACTTCGGTCCCTTTCCTCGCCCGGCCCGCCTGGCCGAGACGATTCGGGACCTGAGCCACACCATCGGCATCCGGGACTGCTCGGGCTCCACCCCGATCCGCTTCGGAGACCAGCTCGAGATGTTCGGGTCGGGCCCCCCTCCCCGCTGCCTTCGCACGGACACCGGGAGCTGCCTGGCGCCGTGCGCCGGTCGATGCACCGAGGCCGAGTACGCCGAGCGGGTGGACGTGGCGCGGCGCTTTCTGGAGGGGCGCAGTCGTGAGCCCCTCCGACGCCTGGAGGAGCGGATGCGGGATGCGGCCGCACGATACGACTACGAGTACGCCGCCCTTCTCCGGGATCGGAAAGAGCGCCTTGCTTCCCTCCAGGGGACGCTGG
>JBKHJU010000178.1:0-5244 GCA_046537985.1 Longimicrobiales bacterium | reverse complement strand
GCCCGATCCAGGAGATCTCGCACCACCCCCTGGATTCCCCGGCGAGAGAGACGGCGCCCCCGGGCATTCACCAGGAGTGCCCTCCGGTCCCGGGAGGAAGCGTCGGACGCCGCCGCGGATGCCAGCGCCTCACGCCGCCGAGGCTCGTAACGACGCACCGCAACCACCGACGCCCGGGTCAGCGGCACGATCCGGTCCTTCCGGCCCTTTCCCCGGACGCGGACCTGATCTCCGGCCAGATCCAGGTGATCCAGATCCAGACCGTGGAGCTCGGAGAGGCGGAGGCCGCTCCCGTACAGGAGCTCGAGGATCACCAGGTCCCGGGTTCCCTTGAGGGCGTTCTTCGCGGCTCGTCCCTCCGCGAGGTCGAAGAGCGCCTCCACGCCGGACCGGGACAGGTGGCCGGGAAGGTGCCGCTCCCGCTTCGGGGCCCGGATGGCCCGGGCCGGGTTGGACTCGATCCGTCCCTCCAGGTGGAGGAACCGGAAGAAGGTCCGGAGCGCCGAGAGCTTTCGGCCCACCGTGCGCCTCGAAAGCCCCTTTCGCCGGCACCATCCCATGAAGCCCCGGAGGCTGAGGCGATCCACGTCGACCCACGTCCACGCGGGCGTCCCGGTGAAGGACGTGAGGAACTCCTGCAGATCCTCCAGGTCCTTCTCGTACGCCGTCACCGTGTTGGGCGAGAGCTGCCGCTCGTCCGAGAGGTGCCGCAGAAAGCTTTGCACCTCGGAGGGTTGGCTCACTTCTTCCTGCCCCCCTTCTTCCGGCCCCTCCGTCCCTTCCCCTTCGCCTTCCGCTCCTCAAGGAGGTCGAGACCTTCCTCCAGGGTCACCTGCTCGGGGTCGACGCCCTTGGGGATGCTGGCGTTCGTGTCGCCGTCGGTGACGTAGGGCCCGTAGCGGCCATCCAGGATCCGGACGGCGGTACCCGAATCGGGGTGCTCGCCCAGCTCCTTGATCACGGGCTTCTCACCCTTCTCCTTGGCCTCGACGAGCGCTACGGCGTCCTCGAGCCCGATCTCGAACAACTGCTCGGGATTCCGGAGGGAGGCGAAGGTGCTCCCGCGCCGCACGTAGGGACCGTACCGTCCGATCCCGGTGACCACCTCCTCGCCCGAATCGGGGTCGGTGCCCACCGTGCGGGGCAGGGAGAGGAGCTTCCGGGCGTACTCCAGACCCACGTCCGCCAGGCCGACGCCGTCGGGGATGCTCACCCGCTTGGGCTTCTTCCCGTTCTCTCCCTCGCCGAGCTGCACGTACGGTCCGTACGGGCCGGTCTTGGCGTAGATCTCCTTGCCGGTCTCCTCGTCGGTGCCCAGGACCTCCTCCTTCTGATCCGGGGCGTCGAGGGATCGGGTGTTCTTGCACTCGGGGTATCCGGAGCACCCGAGGAAGCGGCCGTACTTGTTCCACTTCACCTGCATGGGCCGACCGCAGACCTCGCACGTCTCGCCCTCGGCCGCCAGGATCTCCTTGATGATCTCGTCGGAGTTCTCCTGGCCGGCCGCGAGGCGATCCTCGAAGGAGGGATAGAAGCCCTTCAGGAGGCCTCTCCAGTCCTGGTCTCCCTCTTCCACCTGGTCGAGAGCGTCTTCCATCCGACTGGTGAACTCCACGTCGAAGATATCGGGGAAGATGCGCACCAGGAGCTCGGAGACCACCTCGCCGAGCTCCGTGGGGAGGAACCGTCGCTTCTCCATCTCCACGTACCCCCGATCCTGGATCGTGGAGATGATCTGGGCGTAGGTGGAGGGACGGCCGATCCCCTGGGCCTCCAGCTCCTTGACCAGGCTCGCCTCGCTGTAGCGCGGGGGCGGCTGGGTGAAGTGCTGCTTCGGCTCCAGCTCCTTCAGCTCGCAGGTGTCGCCCTTGTCGATTTCCGGGAGGGGCTCCATGTCGTCGAGGCGGCGATGATCGCCGACCTCGGTGGCCTCCTGGTAGAGGCGGGTGAAGCCGTCGAACTTCACCACCGATCCGGTGGCCCGGAAGAGGAGCTTCCGTCCCGTGTCTCCGCCCTCGAGCAGGAAGTCCACCGTCGTGGTATCGTAGACCGCCGGAGACATCTGGCTGGCCATGAAGCGGAGCCAGATCAGCTCGTAGAGACGGGCCTGGTCGTCGTCCACGTGGGGCCGAACGTCGTCGGGATGGAGGGTCGGGTCCGTGGGGCGGATCCCCTCGTGGGCCTCCTGGGCGCCCTTCTGCTGCTTTCCGCCGTAGAGCCGGGGAGATTTGGGCAAGTATCGGTCTCCGAACTTCCCTTCCAGCCAATTCCGGGCCGATCCGACGGCCTGCCCCGAGACCCGGGTGGAGTCGGTCCGCATATAGGTGATGAGACCCGTGGCTTCCCGGCTTCCCAGCTCGACCCCCTCGTAGAGCCGCTGGGCCAGGCTCATGGTCCGCCGGGCCGAGAAGCGGAAGCGCTTGGCCGCCTCCTGCTGAAGGGTCGACGTGGTGAAGGGTGGGAAGGGATTCTTCCGGCGCTCTCTCCGCTTGACCGACGTCGCCTGGAACGGCTTTCCCTCCACGTCGGCGAGGACCGCCGTCGCCTCCTCCTCGTTTCCCAGCGTAAAGGCCTTGCCGTCGATCTTCTGGAGACGGGCGTCGAAGGGCTGGTCGTCCTTTTCCAGATGGGCCGTGACGGACCAGTACTCTTCCGGCTCGAACGCCCGGATCTCGTCTTCCCTCTCGCAGATCAGACGCAGGGCCACCGTCTGGACGCGCCCGGCGGAGAGGCCGGGCCGGATGGGCTTCCAGAGTAGCGGGCTGACCTTGTAGCCCACCAACCGGTCCAGGATCCGGCGGGCCTGCTGGGCCTCCACCTTCTTCATGTCGATGCCGCCGGGCTCTTCGAGGGCGTCCTGGACCGCCCGCTTCGTGATCTCGTGGAAGATGATCCGCTTGAAGCGGTCCTCGTCCCTCTCCAGGCCCAGCTGCTCGGCGACGTGATAGGCGATGGCCTCTCCTTCCCGGTCCGGGTCCATGGCCAGGAAGACGGAGTCGGCCTTGTCGGCCTTCTGTCGAAGCTCCTTCAAGACCTTTCCCTTGCCCCGGATCGTCACGTACTTGGGCTCGAAATCCCGCTCGACGTCGACGCCCAACTCCTTCTTCGGAAGGTCGCGGACGTGTCCGACGGAGGCGGCCACTTCGAAGCCCGGGCCCAGATAGCGCTTGATGGTTCGCGCCTTGGCCGGGGACTCGACGATGACCAGGTTCTTCGATGGGGATTTCGCTTCCATAACGGTATGATCTACGACTCGTTGAACGTCTGTTCTTCCGCCGCGTCCTCGAGGAAGTTCTCGATCGCGCGGGCCAGCTCCTCCGGGGACGCCGCGTCGGCGTCGAGGGTCAGATCCGCCTCACGGTACCGGGGCTCGCGCCGGGCCAGGAGCTCCCGAGCCCGACCCACGGGATCGTCCACGGCGAGGAGGGGCCGATCCAGATCCTGCCGGCCCGCCCGTCGCACCGCCGCTTCGGGGCCGATCTTGAGCCAGACCGAGAGGGTGCCCTCGGGGAGCTCCTTCAACCGACCCGGGGCTGCACCCCAGCCTCCGCCGGTGGCCAGGACCACGTTCTCCATCTCCAGGAGGCGGCGGCCCACCCGCTCTTCCAGCTCCCGGAATGCGGGCTCACCCTCCTCGGAGAAGATCTCCGGAATGGTCGCTCCCGCCGCGGCTTCGATCTCCTCGTCGAAGTCCACGAAGCCCCATCCCAGGAACCGGGCCAGGACTCGTCCCACCGACGTCTTTCCGCTGGCCATGAAGCCCACCAGGACGACCCGGACCGGCGAAGCTGCCGGGGCGCTCACGGGCCGTCAACGCTCTCCATAGCCTCGGTCGGTCAGGTAACCGACGTACCCAGCGAAGTTCCGGCGGACCTCGGAGAGGGCGTCCCCCCCGAACTTCTCCAGGAATGCGTCGGCCACCACCAGGGCCATCATGGCCTCTCCCACGACTCCGGCCGCCGGCAGGGCGCAGACGTCGCTCCGCTCCACGGCGGCGTCGTCCACGGACCCGTCCCTCAGGTCCACGGAGGGGAGCCGTTTCCGCAGGGTCGAGATGGGCTTCATGGCGCCCCGGACCACCAGGGGCTCGCCCGTGGTCACGCCCCCCTCCAGCCCTCCGGCCCGATTCGACGTCCGTCCGAAGCCCCCGGCTCGCTCCTTCTCGTCGGCGGGAACGATGGGGTCGTGGACGTCGGAGCCGAACTCGAGGGCGTTCCGATAGCCGGTCCCGATCTCCACGGCCTTGATGGCCTGAATGCACATCATGGCCTGGGCCAGCCGCCCGTCCAGCTTCAGATCCCAGGAAACGTGGCTCCCCAGGCCCACGGGAACCCCCCGGGCCACCACCTCGAAGATGCCGCCCAGGGTGTCGCCCTCCTCGTTGGCCTCGTCGATGGCCTCGATCATCCGTCCTTCGGCCTCCGGGTCCAGGGTCCGGACCGGGGAGCCGTCCACCGCCCCGTTGAGGTCCTCGGGCAGCTCGTCGGGAACGTCGGCCTGCACCGGTCCCAGGGCGATGACGTGGCTCCCGATGGTGATCCCGAACTCGGCGAGGAAGCGCTTGGCCACGGCCCCGCAAGCCACCCGGGCCGCCGTTTCCCGCGCGCTGGCCCGCTCGAGCACGTCCCGGGTGTCGCGGCGATCGTATTTGAGCACTCCCACAAGGTCGGCGTGGCCCGGCCGGGGCAGGTAGTGGGGCCGGAGGGCCTTGGGGTTCACGTCCTCGTCGGGTGGAAGGTGGCTCATGGCCGTCTCCCAGTTCTCCCAGTCCCGATTCCAGATCACCATGGCGATGGGATTGCCCAGCGTCTCACCCAGGCGCACCCCGGAGATCAGGTCGGCCCTGTCCGACTCGATCTCCATCCGACGACCCCGGCCGTAGCCTCCCTGCCTCCGCTTCAGGTCGGGATCGACGTCCCGCTCCATCTGGAGAGGGAGGCCGGCGGGGATGCCTTCCAGGATCGTGCTGAGCCCCCGGCCGTGGGACTCGCCTGCCGTTCTGAATGATATGCGCCTGAGCATGTGCGTTGGTATGGAGAATCGGGTCTGAAGGCTCGGGTCCAATCCCTTCCGTCGATCGCGCGTCCTTCCATCTTGCGTCCGTCGGTCCCACGCGGGCACCAAAAGCTGCCGCCCGACCCGGAGCGTGTCCAGGCCGGGCGGGGAGCCCGTGTGCGTCGGAGGGCCGACGGCCTTCAGTCCGCGTTGTCCCGGACGATGTGGGGCGTCACCAGGATCATCAGG
>JBKHJU010000177.1:0-5257 GCA_046537985.1 Longimicrobiales bacterium | reverse complement strand
TCCGGATCATCGGACTCCGGATCATCGGACTCCGGTCCCACGGAGCGCGGATCTTCCGCGTTCGGGCCCCCGGTGTCCTCCTGCGGTTCGAGGTCCGGCTCGAGGACCGACTCTTCCCGGGCCCGACGGACGCGATCCTGGATTTCGGCCCACACTTCCTGCATGGCTCGGGGGTCGTCGCGGCTGAGGACCTCCACGAATCGGAGGAGCTCGCCGGAGGAGACCCCGTGCTCCTCCAGGATTCGCTCCCGCTCCCCGCGGGTGATCTCCGTGTCGGGACGCCGGAGGGCCGCCATCCTGAGATCCACGTAGGTGGAGATGAAGGCCTCCCGGGAGACGGTCGGCTCGGGGGCGGCCGCGTCTTCGGCCTCTCCTCCACATGCCCCCACGACGAGGGGAAGGAGAAGGTGGAGCAGGCCGACGGGACTCCGGGATCGAGAAAAGTCGTGGGTCACGCCGCGGCGTTCCCTCCCGACGACTCCTCCGTGATCCGGGAAGTGGCTGCCCTCCAGAGGAGCCAGCAGAGCCCGGCGAAGACCACCGTCCCGACGATCTCGGAGGAGCCGGGGAAGAGGCCCTCGCTCCACTCGTGCCCGACGACCCAGCGGTTCGCCGACGCCGGGTCTCCGGTCATCTGCGTCACCGCGTAGATCGCCCCGCCGATGGCGACGCCCACCAGCGCGGCTCCGGCGATGAGGCCGGAAGCGTAGAGCACCCCCTGCTCCCGCTTTTCGGCCATGACGGGGTTGCTGGCCGGCCTTCCGGAGGCGGGCACCTGCCCGCCGACTTCTCCCTCCTCGGTCGATTCCGCGTCCCCGGATCCGGCGTCCGCCGGCACGCCCGAGTACTTCCGGGTGAGGGCCCACCGCATCAACCCGCCGACGAGGATGGGCGTCATGAGGGAGACCGGGAGGTAGACGCCGACCGCCAGGGCAAGGGAAGGTAGCTTGAAGACGAACTCGGCGATGGCGGCGATGGCCACCCCGATGAGGACGAAGCCCCAGGGGAGGGAGGCCTCGAGCACGCCGTCGATGACCAGGGCCATGAGGGTCGCCTGCGGCGCCGGAAGGCCGTCCGCCGTTCCGATGCCGTAGGACTGGTTCAGGATGATGAGCACCCACCCCATGACGGCCGCGCTGGCCATCACCCCGACCATCTCGCCGAGCTGCTGGAGCCGAGGCGTGGCTCCCACCAGGAATCCGGTCTTCAGGTCCTGGGAGGAGTCCCCGGCGATTGCGGCCGAGATGCAGACCACGGCTCCCACGGCCAGCACGGCCACCTTCGACGCCACCGATCCGTCGTTGAGTCCCAGCCCGACCCAGATGAGGGAGGTCAGGATGAGGGCGGCGATGGTCATCCCCGACACCGGGTTGGAGGACGACCCGATCAGCCCGACGATCCGGCTCGAGACGGTGACGAAGAAGAAGGAGAACACGACGATGAGGGTTCCGCCGATCAGGTCCACCGGGACGCCGGGCCAGAGGGCCAGCGCCAGGGCCATGAGGACCGCGAGGATGGCCACGATCTGGTACGGGAGATCCTGCTGCGTCCGGGGCCTCCGGCTGGACTCACCCGCCGTACCCATCTCCATCATGCCCAGCTTGAAGCTCTCGACGATGGTGGGAAGGCTCTTGATCAGAGTGATGATCCCCCCGAAGCCCACGGCGCCGGCCCCCACGTACCGGATGTAGTTGTTCCAGATCTCGTCCGAGCTCAGCTCGACCATGGGAAGGTCCGCCGGATACACGACGCTTCCTCCACCCCACCAGTTGATGAGGGGGATGAGGAGCAACCAGGCGAATGCGCTGCCTCCGAACATGATGGCCGCGATCCGGGGGCCGATGATGAAGCCGACGCCCAGGAGCTCCGGCGTGAAATCCCCGCCGATCCGGGCCTTGGCGGGAAGGGGGGCCGAGGGCGACTCGTTCCAGAGGCCGAGTCCGCGGCCGTTGGCCAGGAACTGGTACAGGGCGCCGATTCCAAGCCCCTTGAAGAGGAGCACGGCCTTGCTCCCCCCCACGTCTCCGGCGACCTGGACCTCGGCGCACGCCGTTCCCTCGGGGTAGGGAAGCCTTCCGTGCTCCCGGCTGATCAGGTAGGCCCGGAGGGGGATCATGAAGAGGACGCCCAGGAGCCCCCCGAAGAGGGCGATGACCGAGATCTGGACGACGTCGACCACGATGGCCGGATCCTGCCGCTGCCAGATGAAGAGGGCGGGCAGGGTGAAGATGACGCCGGCGGCGAGGGATTCCCCGGCCGACCCCACCGTCTGGACCATGTTCGCTTCGAGGATCGTCCCCTTGCGCAGAACCCGGAAGGCAGCGACTGCCATGACGGCGGCGGGGATGGAGGCGCTCACGGTGAGCCCCACCCGGAGGCCCAGATAGGCGTTGGCGGCACCGAACACGACGGCCAGCACCATCCCGATGACCAGGGCCTTCAACGTGAACTCCGCCATCTCGGCGTCGGCGCTCACATAGGGTGGGTACTCCTCTCCGGGGATCGTCTCGTAGGCCTCGGGCGGAAGACCGTCGAGCGTCTTCCCGGATCCAGCACGCGTCTCGGGCATGATCGTGCACCCTGTGGGTGAGGTGTGTACCGGTGAGATCCGTATCCTTCCGGCGACGGGCGATCCCCGGGCTGTCGGAGTCTCTCGTACGAATCCCGGAAACGGCGGCAAGGTGGACCTCCACCCCCGTCCAAGTCAACCGAGGGGCTCGCGTGATCGCGCCCTGCCGGTCCAGGTCCCCGCCGTGACCGCGGAGGAGCCCCGAGACGTGCCGGGAGAACGCTGATGAGCCCGGGCGGGTGGCGTGGCTCTTGCACTTCACGTCGGTGTAGAATGCCGCGATTGACCGACTCGCCGTCGGGGGATCGCCACGACCCCCCGACTCGTTGCGCCTCGGACTCGATCGTCTCGTCTTTCCTGGACAATCTGGAGATGAGCCCCATGGGCCAGCTGAAGAATTCCCTCCGCAGGGCCGCCTCGTTTTCCGGCGACCTATCCTCGGCTCGGTTCGTCCGGACCGCCCTCGTCCTTGTCCTGGCGGTGGGCGTGAGCACCTGCAGCCGGAATCCGGCGACGGGGGAGCGCCAGCTCTCCCTCTACTCGACCCAGCAGGAGATCCAGATGGGTCGGCAGTCGGATGAGAGCATCGTCCAGAGCATGGGGATCTACGAGGACGAGGATCTCCAGAGCTACGTGAGCGAGATGGGTCAGGAGATGGCGGCGCTGAGCGAGCGGCCCGACCTTCCGTGGACCTTCCGGGTGGTGGACGAGCCCGCCATCAACGCCTTCGCCCTCCCGGGAGGCTTCATCTACGTCACGCGGGGCATCCTGGCCCACTTCAACTCCGAGGCCCAGCTGGCCGCGGTCGTGGGCCACGAGATCGGGCACGTGACGGCCCGGCACTCGGTGAACCAGATCAGCCGACAGCAGCTCGCCGGGCTCGGGCTCGGCATCGGCTCGGTCCTCTCCCCCGAGCTCGCCCAGTTCCAGGACGTGATCGGGGCGGGCCTCCAGCTCGCCTTCCTCAGCTTCGGCCGGGAGGACGAGCGGGAGTCGGACATGCTGGGATTCCGGTACATGGTCGAGGCCGGATACGACCCCCGGGAGATGCCCGGCGTCTTCAACATGCTGGCCCGGGCCAGCGAAGGGGGCTCCCGGGTTCCGGAGTGGCTCTCCACCCACCCGAATCCGGAGAACCGGGAGCAGGACATCGAGCAGCGGATCGCCGCGTACGAAGGGGATCTCAGCGACCTTGTGGTCGACCGGTCGGAGTACCTGAGGCTCCTGGACGGGATCCCGTTCGGCCAGAATCCCCGAAACGGGTACTTCATCGATCGCACCTTCCTCCACCCCGACCTCCGCTTCCGTTTCGATTTCCCCGCGGGATGGCAGGTGGTGAATCAGGCCGAGCAGGTGGCGGGGCAGCCCGAGAGTGGGGACGCCATGATCAGCCTCCGCTTCGCCGAGGGGTCGTCGGCCGAAGCCGCCCTCGAGTCCTTCGTCCAGGAATCCGGGGTCCAGGTGGTGGACCGCCAGAGCGAGGAGATCAACGGCCTGATCGCCGAGTGGGCCCGGTTCCGGGCGGACACCGAGCAGGGTACCCTGGAAGGCACCATGGCCTTCGTGGAGTACGGAGGGCAGGTGTACCAGCTCATGGGCCTCTCCACTGCGGAGAGCATCGGCCAGTACCGGGGCGCCGTCGAAGCCACCCTGTCCAGCTTCGACAGCCTGCGGGAGCCTTCCCTCCTCGACGTGGAGCCCCGCCGGATGCAGATCGTGGAGCTCCCCCGGGACATGACGCTGGCCGAGTTCGATCGGGAGTATCCGTCGTCCATCCCCCTGGAGCGGATCGCCGTCATGAACCAGGTGCGGGAAGGGGACGTCCTCCAGGCCGGCATGCTCTACAAGCGGGTCGTGGGGGACGGTCCGCCCGAGACCCTGCCGTGACGTTTCGGGCTGGTCCGGTTCTTGAATCTCTTATGGGGTGAACGGCGTTCTTCCAGAGACGCCAAGCCGTTCTGGCCGGACCCGGACCCGTCGTCGAGCCCCGGGATCTGCCAGATCGGCAGCCCTGAGCGGGAAGAGATACCCCGGACAAGAGAGGACAGAAGCAGATGCTCAGCTTCGACCGATTGACCGTCAAGGCCGGAGAGGCCATCCAGAAAGCACTCGAGACCGCCCGCCGCGAAGGCCATCCCGAGATCGGTGGAGTTCACCTTCTCGACGCCCTCCTGGATCAGGAGGAGGGCCTGGTGATTCCCATCCTCCGAAAGGTCGGGGGCAACGTGGCCCGGGTCCGGGAGCAGACCGAGAACGCTTTGAACAAGTACGCCCGGGTGGAGGGCGGGGCCGATCCCCGAATCTCCCGGGATCTGAACCGGGCCCTGGACGACGCCGAGGGCGAGGCCCGGGAGCTGGGCGACGAGTACGTCTCCATCGAGCATCTCCTCCTGGGGCTGGCCCAGGAGAAGGGGGACGCCGGCTCGATCCTCCGGACCGCCGGGGCCGGCGCCTCCCAGATCCGCGAGGCCCTGGAGGCGGTCCGGGGCTCCCACCGGGTCACGGACCAGACCCCCGAGGACAAGTACCAGGCCCTGGAGAAGTACGGTCGGGACCTGACCGAGCTGGCCCGGACCGGCAAGCTCGACCCGGTGATCGGGCGGGACGACGAGATTCGACGGGTGATGAAGGTCCTGGCCCGTCGGACGAAGAACAACCCGGTCCTCATCGGCGAGCCCGGGGTGGGAA
>JBKHJU010000176.1:0-5299 GCA_046537985.1 Longimicrobiales bacterium | reverse complement strand
CGCCTGTACCGCGGAGATGCGATCGAGGACCCGCCCGTAGTTCTCCGTGCGGAGCGACTGGGTGTTCTGGCGCACCTGCAGCGCCACGTAGAAGAGGGAGACCACGACGACGATACCGCCGACGAACTCCCCGATCTGAGCCAGGACTTCCAGATCCATTCCGACTCCTCTTGCGACCTTCCGGCACTACGAACGGGCGATTCTGTAACAATGTCGTGGATGTGGGAGTCGAATCCAGGCCAGGGTCTGTGCACGAGGAGGGCACCGATGACGGAGACCGGCGGGATTCAGCTGCGGAGCTCGGCATTCGACGACGGAGAGGAGATCCCCGAGAGGAACTCGGCATACGGGGAGAACGTGTCGCCGGAGTTGAGCTGGAGCGGAATTCCCGACGAAGCCGAGACCCTCGCCCTCGTGGTCCGGGACCCCGACGCTCCGAGCCCCTCGCCCTTCGTCCACTGGGTGGTCTACAACATTCCGGCGGACGCCGACGGGCTGCCCGAAGGCCTTCCGACCAACCCGGTCATCCGGTCCCCCCGGGAGATCGCCGGCTCGATCCAGGGACCGACGGACGCCAAGAGGCCGGGATACTTCGGTCCGCGCCCCCCGGCGGGTCACGGGACCCACCACTACATCTTCACCCTCTACGCCGTGGACGCCGGATCCGACGAGCTCGGGCTGGAGCAAGGAATGCACGAGGGGACCCTCATGGACGCCGTCGAGGACCGCATCCTGGCCGAGGGCGAGCTCACGGGGCTCTACGAGAAGGAGAGGTAGACCCTACCCTACTCCCTACTCCCGGGTCGCCGTGCCGGAAGCCATGAACATGCCGTCGGCCGCCGTGATGTCGGCGTTCAGCTCCTCGCCCCGGGGCGTAAGGCCGATGCGGACGGGAATGGGCTGCCCCTGGATCACGGGCATGAAGGAGAGGGTGAGCCTCTCGCCCTCCCGGGCGATCCGGCTGACCGGCTCGGCGCCGGAGAGACCGTCGGCGGCCACGGCCGCCACCACCTGCCCGTCCCGGTCCTCGATGTCGATGGACAGGTCGATGGACTCGCCCTGGGCTCCGGTGATCCCGAGATTCCATGCCCCCAGGAACTCCCGGGCCTCGTCGGCGGGAATGGTGGACGGACCCTGCGCGAACGATTGCGCCGCGAGCACGGCGGGATGTGCCGCGAGAAGGCCGGCGACGGCGACGACGAGGGCCCACGATTCGAGCAGTCTACGCATGACGGTGTCTCCGAAGCGGTCCCGAGTGTGGTCCGGGGTGGGGCGCGGCGGGCGAGATTCCGAGGGCCGGCCGGACGCCCGGGGTGGAAGAAGATCTTAGCGATCCCGGCGGACGCCGGTCAAGCACTCTTTCGACCGTGCGGCTCGGGTCCACGGCTCGGTTCCGAGCGCCGGTTCCGCCGCCGCGCCGCGACTCGCCCGACGGTGGGCCGATCCGGTCCACCGGCGGGTGGATCAGTTCCAGCGATAGACCGAAAGGACGTCGGCGAAGTCGTCCGTCCAGACCCGGCTATCGGGACCGGCCTCCAGGGGACGCCAGCGGCCGTCCACGTAGGGGAGGAAGTCCGCCGTCTCCCGGGCCATGAGGACCCACTGGGACGGAAGGACGCCCCGCTCCAGGTCTCCCTCGTCCTCGTACGGAACAGCCTCGGCGGCGGCCAGCCCGAGGTCCGCGGCCACGGCTCCCAGCACCGGCGCCAGCTCCAGGTGCTGGCTCGAGATGTGGAAGAGGAGGACTCCCCCGGGCGCCAGGCGATCGAGATAGACCTCCACCGCCTCCCGGGTCAGCAGGTGGACCGGTACCGACGCCGATGAGAAGGCGTCGAGGACGATGACGTCGAACTCCCGGTCGGCTTCCTCCAGCTGGATCCGTCCGTCCCCCACCACAACCTCCCGATCCGCGGGGCTCCGCTCCAGGTAGGTGAAGTACTCGGGGTCCCGGGCGATCCGGACGACGGCGGGGTCGATCTCGTAGAAGGTGAGGTGGTCGTCGGCGCCGGCCAGGACCGCCAGGGCTCCCGTGCCGAGGCCCACGAAGGCCACGTCGCGGCCTCCGGGACGCTCGGCCATCCGTCGAATCACGCGGCCTCCGGGGCGTTCCGGATGGTAGTAGCCCAGGGGCTCGCCGGCCCGGGCCGGATCCGTGCTCTGGACTCCGTGGACCGTGGTCCCGTGGAAGAGGATCCGGAACCCACCCTCCTCGTCGTGCACGATGCGGCTCACCCCGAAGAAGGTCCGCTCGGCCATCTCCAGCTCTCCCCTCTGGATGGGCATGCCGTAGGCGAAGAGAAGGGCCACGGCCACCCCCAGGGCGAAGCGGAGCCGCCGATTCGAGAAGAAGTAGAGGGCCAACGCCGGGACGGCCGCCGCCAGGAGGGCCGAGGCACCGTCGCCGAAACCCGACACCCCATTCACGCCCTCCATGGCCACCCGTACCACGAGGAGGAAGAGTCCCAGAACGAGGGGCCACACGAAGTCCATGAGGCGCCGGCCACCGTCGTCGCCCTCGGACGGCACCATCAGAAGGCAGGCGACGACCAGCACGATGGGGTACTCCAGCACGTCGTCGAAGAGGACCGGGGCGGCCAGGGCGTTGAACGCTCCGCCCAGGACGCCGCCGAGGGCCACCAGGAGGTAGAACTCGGTGAGGTGGGTGGCCGACGGACGGCTCTCGGCCAGCCGCCCGTGGCAGAGCAGGCCAGCCGCCCCCAGCCCCCCGAGGTGGAGCAGCAACATGGCCCACGCCGGTTCCCGGACGCCGGCCAGGAAGATGAGGACCAGCGCCACGGCCGCCACGGCCATCCACCGCGAAGCCACGGGCGACGGGACGTGAGCGCGACGGGCGAATGCCACGATGTAGGTGACCAGGTAGACCGCCAGGGGCAGGACCCAGAGAAGGGGAATGGCGGCCACCTCCGTGGTCAGGTAATGGGTGACGGCCAGGAGGAGGCTCGACGGGACGAAGGCGCACAGGATCCAGAAGAGTCGATCCTTCGGTGATGGATCCCCTCCCAGCTCCGCCACCCGACCCCCCCCGGTGAACGGGGGTGCGTCGGGGTATTCCACCGGCTCCTTCGGGGGCTTTCCGGGCGCTCTCCGTCGCAGGATCGGCACGGCACAGAGGACCACGAGGCCCACGAAGAGAGCGTAGCCGAGAGCCCAGAACGTGGACTGGGCACCGAGGGGGAGGTACGGCTCCACCAGGAACGGGTAGGACAGGAGCCCCAGCAGGCTTCCCGCGTTGCTCGCGGCGTAGAGGAAGTACGGATCGTCGGCCCCCTCCAGGCCCGTCGCGGCGAACCAGCGCTGCAGCAGGGGGCTGGCCGTGGAGAGCACGAAGAAGGGCGCCCCCACGGCGGCGGTCAGGAGGAGGAGGATCCAGGGGGATTGCCAGCCGCCGGGATCGGCCGTCCACCCGGGAAGGCCGACGGGAAGGGCGAGGATCGGCAGGAGCAGGACGAGGCCGTGGACCAGGATCTGGCGCCTCATCCCCAGCCACCGGACGCTGAAGTGGGCGTACGCGTATCCGGCCAGGAGCGCCACCTGGAAGAAGACCATGGAGGTGTTCCAGACCTCGGGGCTCCCGCCGAAGCGTGGCAGGACCATCCTCCCCACCATGGGCTGCACGACGAACAGGAGCGAGGCGGCCAGGAAGATGGCCGTCCCGTAGAGGAAGACGAGTCCCGAGGTCGGCGGGGCAGCCCTTGGATCGGCCGACTCCGTCGCCTCGGCCGAAGCCGACTCCTCGCCGGGCCCATCCGACGTCGCCCGACTCGAGTTCACCGACTCCACGTCAACGAGCTCCCGGCCCCAACGAAATCCACGGGAAATCTGTCCAGGACGGAGAGCGACGGGAACGAGACGACCGACCGGTACCGGGCCGGAAAGTCAGAGCCCTGCAGCCGAGACCTTCCTTCACGGGACGTCCTTCGGTAGAATTCCAGGTCTCTCAAGTCGGCTGTACACACCCGTCGGCTGTGACCCGGCGCGGTTCGAGCGTCGCTCTTCGACGACATCATCGACGACATCCATTCCGGACGCTTCCTCCTGGGGCCGGATGCGGACCCTCCCACGTTCGGCACCGGAATAAGCGTCCTCGGGGAAATAGAACATGTTCGAACGCGAACTCTTCGAAGGCAATCTGACACGAAGCAGGGGATGGGCGCACGTTCCGGGGGCTCTGGCCTTCGCCGTCGGGCTCCTCGTCTTCCCCGGGACAGCCGACGCCCAGACTCCGGCCACGGGGAATCATGTCTCCCCCGGAGAGGGGGACGTCTCCGCCGCCTTGCCCGTGGTCGCCCCCCCTCGGAACGACTCCTCCTCGCGGTCCGAAGCCTCGGGCGACACCTTCGAGGCACCGTCGGACGAGGAGCTCGGGCTGGTGCCGGAACGGCCCCGGGTTCGGCCCACGCGGGTCGACTCGCCCCCGGAGATCGACGGCCGGCTCGACGACGAAGCATGGGAACGGGCGCCCGTCCTCACGGAGTTCACCCAGCAGGCGCCCCTGGACGGGGCTCCGGCCACCGAGGAGACGGAAGTCTGGGTCGCGTACGACGACGACCACCTCTACTTCGCCATCCACGCCCACTACCAGCAGCCCGAGATCATGCGGGCCAACCGGGTCGATCGGGACCGGGCCATGGCCGACGATCTCTTCACCGTCTACCTGGATCCCTTCCTGGATCAACAGCGCGCGTACGACTTCGACGTCAACGCCTATGGCGTGCAGGGGGACGGAGTCCTGAGCGCCGGCGGTGGGGGCGCCATCCCCCGGGCCGACCGCTCGTGGGACGCACTCTTCGAGTCCGGCGGTCGGGTGGTCTCCGACGGCTTCACGGCGGAGCTGGCGATCCCCTTCAAGAGCCTGCGCTATCCGAGCCCGGCGGACGGACGGCACCACGTCTGGGGGCTCCAGATCGTCCGGGAGGTGAAGAGCAAGGACCAGGAGAACATCGTCTGGGCGCCCATGTCCCGGGACGAGTCCTCCTTCTTCGCCCAGATGGGCGTCCTCGAGGGAATGGAGGGCCTTTCCACCAGCCGAAACATCGAGATCCTGCCCACGGTGACCGCCGTCCAGTACGGCGCCATCGACCCCACCCGGTCCGGCGGCCCGGGATTCGTGAACCAGAGCACGGATCCGGATGCCGGAGTCAACGTGAAGTATGGTATCACCCCGAACCTCACGGCCGACTTCACCTTGAACCCGGACTTCTCCCAGATCGAGTCCGACCGGCCCCAGATCGAGGTCAACCAGCGCTTTCCCCTCTTCTACCAGGAGCTGAGGCCCTTC
>JBKHJU010000175.1:0-5304 GCA_046537985.1 Longimicrobiales bacterium | reverse complement strand
GTCGAGGAGTGGGTCGTCATGAGTTCATCCGGTTTGTTCGGGCTCTTCAGGTTTTTCGGGCGATTGGGGCAATCAATGTGCGATCGTGCGTCGGGCCCCATCGGACGCAGATCCGGGATCACCGTCCTCCTCCGGTGGTCACGGTGACCGAGCTGTAGAGGCGGCGACCCGCATAGCCGGGCCACGCTTCGGGGATCTCGTCGAGGACGTTGTCCACCCCCAGGGCGAGCTGGAGATCGGATCCGAGGAAGCGGGTCACCCGGAGGTCGACCCGGGGAAATCCGCGACGATGCATGACCGACTCTCCCTCGAGAGCCATGGGGGTCCGACCGGTGTACACGGCGGTGAGGCTCCCGCCCATCCCAGCCGGTAGGGGGCCGGTCACGTTGAGCCGGCCCGAGTGACGAGGCCTTCCCAGGAGGGGACGCTCCCCCTCACCACCCCGGGCCACGAGGTGGGCGTACCCCACCTCGGCCCGGACACCCCGGAGCACGACGCCCCCCTCGAGCTCGGCGCCCCGGGTGTAGCCATCGCTGACGTTGCCGTAGGTGTAGAGGGCAATGCCGCTGGAGTCGCCGACGGCACGGGTCTCGATGAAGTCGTCGAACCGATTGTCGAAGGCCTGGAGCCGAAGGTAGGTCGACCCCGGCGTCCACTCGACGCTCGCCGTCACGTTGGTCGATTCCTCGGGGTTCAGGTCCGGATTTCCGCGAACCCGATAGCCGAAGTTGGAGCCCACGTTCAGGAAGTCCTGGTA
This sequence comes from Longimicrobiales bacterium, assembly GCA_046537985.1. Classification (GTDB taxonomy): domain Bacteria; phylum Gemmatimonadota; class Gemmatimonadetes; order Longimicrobiales; family Gaopeijiaceae; genus JBKHJU01. The sequence continues at coordinate 4,547 of JBKHJU010000175.1, read as the reverse complement.
GAGCTCCTTGAATCCCGGCGCCCGGAAGCCCCGGGCGACCGAGGCGCGAAGGGCCAGGGCGCCGGCCGGGCGCGCCGCCACCGCGAGGCGGGGCGTCCAGTGTCCTCCCCACTCCCGGCTCCACGAGTAGCGTACGCCGGGAAAGAAGGTGAGCATGCCCAGATCCCTCTCGATCTGTGCGAACGGCTCGATGGAGGAGAGGTCGCGACTCTGTCCCTGAACGCTCTCTCCCTCCAACAGATCCCGACTGGCCTCCACGCCGGCGTCCACGGACCACTCGTCGGCGGTCCAGTGGTAGAGGAGCTCGGCCTCGGCCGTCTGCTGGAGCTGGACTCGCCCGGTGGACTCGGGCGGTGGAGTCTCGCTGGATCCGCGGCGAGACAGGTGCTCGAAGCGGGACAGGTGGAGCGTGGGCAGGAGCTGATGAGCGCCGGCGGTCCACTCGGCCTCCAGCCGCGCGTCGACCTGCCGGTTGTCGGCGAAGTGGTGGAGCTGGCCGCTCTGCCAGCGCTGATCCTCCTCCACCAGGAGGCCGGACGCCCCGAGTGAGAGGGTCGGGCTCGCGTCCCAGCGGAGCTTCGCCATTCCGTCCCAGCGGGACACGGCGGCGCCTTCGGTCTCGGGCTGGCCGGGCACCAGCCCGTATTGGCGATAGCCACCCTGAACCAGGCCCGAGAGCTCGTCCCGCCCCCCCCGGGCTTCCACCGATCCCGAGAGGCGGCCCAGGGTGCCACCCGTGACGGTGGCGCTTCCGTTCCAACCATCTCCCGGGGGTGCCCGGGTGATCAGGTTGACGACCCCTCCCATGGCCTCCGAGCCGTACAGGGTCGACTGGGGTCCTTTCACGACCTCGATCCGCTCGACCACCGAGGACGGAATCCGGGAGAGGTCCAGGGTGCCCGACAACCGTCCGCTCACCGGCTGGCCGTCCAGGAGGACCTGCACCCGCTCCGAGTCCATCCCCTGGAGCATGATCCCCGAGCCCGAGGGATGGCCTCCCGAAAGCTGGATCCCGGTCCGTTCCACCAGCACGGAGGCGACGTCTGTGGCGCCGGTCCCGGTCACATCCCGGCGTCCCACCACCTCGGTGGTGATGGGGACGTCGGCCAGCCTCTGGCTTCTCCGGCTTGCGGTCACCACCAGGGCGTCCAGGGAGATGGCGGTGGGGCGGAGTTCCAGCTCGACAGGGCCGGCGCCCGACGGATGAAGGACGGTGGCCTCGGCCGCCACGTAGCCCAGGTGACTGGCCTCGACCCGGTAGCTCCCCGGCGGCAGGCCGGCCACCGTCCAACGGCCGTCCGGGCCGCTCACGGCCCGGGCTCGCTCGGCTTCTCCGACCCGGATCTCGGCGCCCGCCAGGTGCCGACCCGTCTCGGCGTCGACGGCGCGCCCCGTCAGCGACTCGACCCCGGCCTCGGCCCGAGGCCGGGACTGCCCCACGGCGGCCTCGGGGATCCCGCCCGCCAGCACGAGGACGACGGAGAGCGCATGCAGGGCACCGCCGAAAGGGACTCCGGCGGACGTCGCTCTCATCACTCCTCCAGGAGCTCGTAGCGGAGGGTGATGTGACGGGGGTCGCCGGTGTCCGAGTAGTAGCTCACGAGCTGGATCTTGAAGAGCTCCGAATCCCGACGGACGAGATAGACGTTGTAGGTGGGCCAGATCTGATGCTGCCCGTCCAGGTCGTACCGGTACCACTGGACGCCGGCCTCGTCGGAGGCGAAGACGCCACCGAAGGCGTCCCCGCGGTAGTGACGGGAGGAGAGGTCGCTGGCGTCGGCGATGTCGTCGTAGGCCTCGGAGGCCCGGGAGGCACCGGCTTCTCCGTCGCCGCTCACCCCTCCGTTCACCTGGATCGTGTAGCCCTCCAGGCGGAGATCCCACTCGGACTCGTCGGAGACGGCTCCGTCCCGAAGGTCCACGTATGCGGCCCCCTGGGACAGATCCACCGTCAGGGCCTGGTCGCCCCCCATGGTCCCCCCGGACTCGCTCTGGGTGGCGAACTCCAGGGTCACCTCGCCGGCGTGTTGCTGCGTCGGGTCGGTGATGTCCGTGACGTGCAGCTTGGCGAAGCCGGTCCCCTCGGCCGTTCGGACCTTCCAGACAGCGTCGGGATCGGCCGAGACCACGTGGGTCTGGGAGTTGTAGCTGTACCACCCGTCGATGGCCGGATCGAGGGCGTCGTCGACCCACTCGTCCTCTGAGGTGGGAGCGTCGGCGACCGTCACCGCCTCGAAGGCGTCGAGCCCGTCCTGCTCTTCCAGGTCCATGACCTCGGCGTCGCTCAGGCCGTCGTTGTTGCAGACGCAGTAGCCCTGAACCCCCGCCGGTCCGGCGTCCCCACCGTTCAGGGAGACCGAGGTGGTGAAGAAGGCCATGTCCCACGCCGGGGACTCTCCCGGATTGGCAACGGAGATCGACGAGGCTTCCTCGTCCAGGTCCACGTACGTCCAGTCGCTCGAGGCGTCGACGGTGATCTCCGGCGGGCCAGCGTCCTCTCCCGGACCGGTCGCCGATTCGTCGCACCCCGCCAGGAGCAGGGGCAGAGTCGAGGCGAGGAGGACCAGGCGGAGTCCGGAGAAGCGGGAACCAGGGTGGGAGGAAGATCGGGCCGTGTGGGAGTTGGGTGTCATGATTCTCGTCGTCGCTGAAGTCTGGGGAGGGTCCGCCCCATCGGGGCACGAACGCCGCTTTCGAGAATGACTCCTGGTTTTGCAATTGAAACTCATTCTCAATTAATTTCCAGAATGCAGCCTCCCCTCCCTCGTGTCAAGGAGTGTGACGAAAGGTCGATCCCGGAGAGGGGGTCCGGGTGAGGTCGTATCTCGCAGGGGGACGGATGAGCTCTGCGACCTCCGACGAACCGTCGCCGGCGACGAGGCGGAATAAGGTTCCGACTCTGGACGGCCCCGGGGCACCCGCTCGGTTCGGGATCCTTTCGGGACCCGCTCCGGCCTTCGACGTCTTTTCCCCTGCCCTGCTTCGGGATGCCGGATCCCGGCTCCGCCCTGGTATACAGTTTGCAGGATGGGGAGGATTCAAGCGGGTCCGGGCAGCCGGGGGGTGGAAGCCTCCGCCCGGAGGAGTCGCCACCAACCCGATGGGGGTGAACGCCATGCGACACATGCCCGTGACGTCTCTGACCGGACTGTTCCTGATCATCCAGCCCTTCTCGTCCACCGGCTCGGTGGCGAGCGCCCAGGCACCCTCGGACACCTCCCGGGCCTGCACGGTGCAGGTGACTGCCCGGGCCCTGGACGCGGGCCTCTCTGCGGTACGGGCGTGGGCCTACTTCTCCCGGGATATCGGTGAGGCCCGTGCGCTCCACGCGCCCCGGGAAAGTGGGATCATCCTGGCCTCACCGAATCTCCTGGAGCGGATCCGGGTGGCGGAGCGCGTCGATGACGAGAGCGACGACGTCGAGATCGCTCCCATCGTCATGGGGCCGGAGCCCAACAGCGCCCGCCTCTGGCTCAATCTCTTCGAGGCCGAGGTGGGCGAGCACGAGATCACGGTGGAGGGCGACCGTGGCCGCTGCCGGGGGATTCTGAGGGTGAACGGCTGAAGCTCGACGGCTGAGGGGCGAGTAGGAAGCGGCTCGGGATCGTCGGAAGATCGTCCGGAGAGCGACCGGAAATCCGTCGGGGTGTCCTTACCGATCGGAGTCCGGCGGTCCCTCGTTGACCCGGAGCTCGGTCACCTGGAGGGTCATATCGAGGGTTCCCTGGGCGAGCAACGTCTCCATGCGCTCGAGCTGGTCACTCATCATCCGCTCCGCCATCTCCCGCTGCTGCGCCGGCATCTCCTCGAGCTGGGTCCGCATCTCCTCCAGGGATCCCTCCAGCTCCTCCCGCTCCTCGGAAGACATCTCGCCCGCCAGGCCTTCGACCGAGACGTCGAGGACAAAGGGGTGCAGGAGGCCGTCCACGGTCCGGTAGTCCTCGAAGTCGGCGATGACCGTTATCTCCCGCTCCTCGCCCTGCATGGCGGTGGTCCCCCCGATCTCGACGCGTCGGATCAGGAATTCGTCGGTGTCGATGTAGAAGCTCGCCCTCTCCGGGGTGAAGCTGCCCATCTGTCCGCCCTCGGCGGGGTTCCAGAAGTCGACCCCCTCGAAGTCGGTCACCGTCACGACATGGGTCTCCTGGCCGTTCACCGCCTGCGACCCTTCTCGCTGGGCTCGGTCGGCCAGGACCCGGAATTCGGTGTAGGGATTCTGGGAAGTGGACTGGCCGGCCGGGTCCCCGTTCTCCGATCGGGGGACGAAGATGGATTGCCCGTCCACCTCGGTCCGCTCGAAGTAGGTCGCCGACTCGAGTCCCATGACCTCCTGGACGACCGTGTAGTCCTCGATTCCTTCCATCCGCTCCTGGTACCGCTCGAGGGCGGTCTCGAGAACCTCCCCGCCGGACTGGGCCCTGAGCGGACCCCCAAACGCCAGGAGAACAAGGGCTCCCATCAAGAGGGAGAAAGCCAGATGTCGGTGGAGTTCTTCGGTGCGCCCGGTCATGGGATCTCCTGGTCGGGGTCGTCCTACCGGCCCAAGG